>NZ_SPPA01000045.1:0-7145 GCF_004569585.1 Muribacter muris
CCAGTTCATTTGCATTTGGTCGAACAGTGCATAACCGCTAAGCACAGCTATCACAGCAGATATTGGATGTATAGAAATGATTCAATACACAGTAAAATCAGCATTATTATAAAAAATTATCAATTATCTCATCTTTACAAACCCAATAATCTCTATAAAATCCCGCTAAATACTATGTCTCTAAAATAGCAATGCGCTCTGAGGATACGTCTAGAAAATGAAATTACCCGTGCGTTTTATGACAGCAACCGTAATGTTGTTGCCATTTACTTCAATAGCAAACACTGCCACCCCATTACCCGATCCGGTACTAGATCAGCTGGATGCCGCCCAACAACACCGCCAGACCCAGCAGCAAGAAGCACAAGCGGCACAGTTGCAATCGGCGCCGGAGGTGAGGTTGGATACCGCCCAACAGGGATTAGCCTTACCGGATAATGAATCCCCCTGCTATCCGATTCATCGTATTGTGCTTACCGATTACCTCTCTGCCGATTCTACCTCCCTCAGCCAATTCCAATGGGCATTACTGCAAGCCTTTAAAGACCTGAAACTGACCTTACCCCACTGTTTAGGCGGCGAGGGATTGGGGGTGTTGATGAAACAGACGCAGAACAATATCATTGAGAAAGGCTATGTTACGACAAGGGTCGTCGCAGAGGAGCAAGATTTACGCAGCGGGACATTGGTGCTGACGGTGATTCCGGGGAAAATCGGGCAAACCATTGTGGCGGACAGCAGCAATGTGCCGCGTTTTACCCGTTTGCAAAGTTGGACAGGGCTGACTTTTTCTCGTGGGGAAGTGCTGAATGTGCGGGAAATTGAGCAGTCCTTGGAGAATCTGAAACGGGTGCCGACAGTGGAAGCCAACATTGAGATTTTACCGAGTGAGACGGGAGCGGTCGGGGAAAGCGACTTAAAAATCAGCTATCAGCAGGCACTGCCTTTTCGTTTCAATCTGAGTTTAGACGACAGCGGTTCTCGCTCAACCGGTAAATATCAGGGCTCGGCAACCTTGTCGATTGATAATATTTTCTCGGCGAACGACCTGTTTTATACCAGCTTTACCCATAGCCTCAAAAGCGGTGAAGACGATGCGGGCAGACGCGCTAGTAAAAATCTGACATTTTACTATTCTATTCCGTTTGGCTACTGGACGTTATCCGCCAATCAAAGTTACAGTCGCTACCATCAGGAGGTTTTTGCCGCCTTTGATAACAGCTATATTTATGCGGGGGAGAGCAACAACAGTAAATTGACGTTGGCGTACCTGCTTTATCGGGACGCGGTGCGTAAAACGACCGTATCCGGCAGTGTGTGGTCCCGCCAGTCGAAAAACTTTATTGACGGTGAAGAAGTTGAAGTACAAAAACGGCGAATGGCGGGCTGGGAAGCGGGCATTACCCATAAAGAGTATCTTGGCAATGCGACATTGGAATTAGCGGCGAATTTTAAACGCGGTACGGGGGGACGCGGGGCACTCGCCGCGCCGGAAGAGCTGTGGAATGAGGGGACGTCTCGTCCGAAAATTATAACAATGTCCCTGTCTTTGACCAAACCGTTTCAGATAGGCGTGCAACAGTGGCAGTGGCAAAGCAGCTGGCAGGGGCAATGGAATAAAACCCGCCTGATTGCCCAAGACCGTTGGAGTATCGGCGGTCGTCATACGGTGCGGGGCTTTGACGGCGAGCAGAGTTTATTCGGTGAGCGGGGCTGGGTATGGCGTAACGAACTGGCGTGGCATATCAACCGTTCGGGGCATCAGCTTTACTGGGCATTGGATAGCGGTCGGGTGTCTGCAGTATCGGAAAATCAACCGGGGCATCATTTGGTCGGGATGGCATTAGGGGTCAAAGGCAGTTGGAAAGGGGTGTACTACGACTTGTTTGTCGGCAAACCGCTACACCGCCCTAAGGGCTTTCGCACGTCCGACCGCGTAGCCGGTTTTCAACTGGGATATAGTTTCTAATTTGCAAAAAGCGAACGGCGCAAGCGGTTCGTTTTTCACGTTTTTAGGTAAAAAGGTTTAAGTTTATGAACAAAAAGTGTTTCCGTGTTATTTTCAGCAAAACATTGCAACGTTTAGTGGTGGTGTCCGAGTTAGCCAAATCCGAAGGGAAATCAACCGAACAGGGGGATTTTGGTATATCGGCATTATTTGCCCGCCTGCGCCCGCTCACCTTTAGTCTGTATTGTGCACTGGGCTTTGTCGCGTTTTCCGATGCCGCCCTGGCGGAGACCTTGATTATTCAAGCGGACAAATCTGCGCCGAAATCTCAACAGCCGATTGTCCTGCAAACGGCAAACGGTTTGCCGCAGGTGAATATTCGTACCCCAAATGCCCAGGGGTTGTCTCACAATAAATATGCCAAATTTGATGTCGATACTCAAGGGGCGATTCTCAACAACAGCCGTACCAATGTGCAAACCCAGCAAGCCGGTTGGGTGCAGGGTAACCCTTACCTTGCCCGAGGCGAAGCGAAGGTCATTTTAAACGAGGTCAATTCTAATGACCCGTCCGTATTAAAAGGCTATGTGGAGGTCGCAGGTAAAAAAGCAGATGTGATTATCGCCAACCCGTCCGGGATTCACTGCCAAGGCTGTGGGGTCATCAATGCTGACCGCAGCACCTTCACCACCGGTAAACCGCACATCGTACAGGGCAATCTTGACCGCTTTGTGGTGGAAAAAGGCAAGGTGAAAGTCGAGGGCAAGGGCTTAGATAACAGCCGAGTGGATTACACCGAGATTTTAGCCCGGGAAACCCAACTTAACGGCGGTGTATGGTCGAAAAAAGCGACGACCGTCGTTACCGGTAAAAACACCCTCAAGCGGTCGGATTCTGCGGAAAATGTGCAAATTATTCATACCCGCCAACCGCTTGCCGATGAGAGCACACCGCAATTTGCGGTGGATGTGGGGGAATTAGGCGGTATGTATGCGGGCAAAATTCACTTAATCGGCACGGAACACGGCGTAGGCGTGCGTAATGCCGGACATATCGGTGCGAGCCACAATACATTGAAAATCGACAGCCAAGGGCGGCTGGTGAATACGGGGACGCTGAATGCCAACCAGGCGGTGGATTTAACTGCTGCTGCCGGTATTGAGAACCGTGGAAAAATCGAAAATCGTCAGGGCAATATCGGGCTTAATACGCCGAAAGAGATTCAGCAAGACGGCTCGATTGTTGCCCGTGCAGGGGAGATTCACAAACGTGCCGGTCAAGGGATTAGGCAACAGGGCGAAACGGTGGCGAAAGAGCATATTCGCTATGACGCCCCGAGTATCACTGCGACGAAAAACTCGCTGATTGCCGCCGGCGTGCAGGTACAAGACAGCGGCAAAAACGAGACTCGCACGCTGGAAACCCAATCGGCACAGGGCAAATCCATTCACATTCAGACCCGCGGCAAGGCAGTGTTACAGGGCAAAAATATGGCATCGGGGCAGGTGAATATCAATGCCGCCGAGGTCAATTTAGACCATAGCCGCAACAGTGCTTATGATGTCTCTGTAAAGGCGCATAAAGGTCATATTCAAGCCAATCAGGCGATATTTGATATTAAAAATACATTGAGTTTGGTTACACCGAGTATGTTATCTGTGGTTGGCAGTGATTTAAGTGCGGAAACGATTTCGACTACGCAGCACTCTTTAAAAATGGGTGGGGCTAAATGGCAACAGCGAGGTGCAAGCGATATCACGTTGTCTATTAAAGATAAGTTGGAAAATCAGGGTGGATATTTTATCACACAAGGTAACTTATCTCTTTTGGCTAAGGGCATTGATAACCGCCAAGGCAGTTTTATTGCCGGAGGAACATTGACAGTTCTAAATGGTCAGAATGCGATTGATTCTACGGACGGGCATTTAGTCGGGAAAACATCGGTTGAGATAAAAAGTGGTCGGTTAGTGAATACCGGGGGGCTTATTTTTAGTGAAAACGATGTGAACTTGGATACACATAGTCAAGCGTTATTGAACCGACAAACTCAAAATAAAGGGATTGTGGCATTAGGTAAACTTAACTTAAATGCCGGCGATATTGATAATGAAGCCGGCCGTATTGTCAGCGGCTCATCGGCGAATATTCATACCAGATTAGTGAATAACCGTTTCGGTAAATTCTCTTCAAATTCAGATTTGACTCTACGAACCGGGCAACTTAATAATGATCACGGATTAATCTCTTCTGCCGGTGAACAAAGGTTAGCGGTAACAGGACAACTGTCGCAACAGGGCGGTCAGATTTTAAGTAATGCCCGTTTGTCTGTTACAGCAGATAAAATTGTCTCCCAATCCGGTAGTGAAATTGCGGCAAATATCGTGGATATTCATACGCAGGGCGAGTTAAACAACCAGCGTAGTCGATTATCGGCACAGAGATTACTGAATGCGCAGGTAGCGGGGCCGGTGAACAATCAGGGTGGTTTGATATTCAGTCATCACGATCTGACCCTTAATAATCCAGGGCAAGCACTTCTCAACACCCACACGCATACGCCTCAACAGGATAAAGGTATTATTGCATTTGGGGCATTGTCGCTTGAGACAGGCACAATCAACAATCAGGACGGGCAAATATTAAGCGGTTCAGATCTGCAGGTGCAGGCGACAACACTCGACAATACAGCGGGGCATATTGGTACGGCTGATAACGCAACTTTACAACTGACCGACTTTACCAATGACACAGGGAAAGTGTCCGCTAAACAGGCATTATCGTTAACAGTTAAGGGAGATATTCACCAAAAAGCCGGCAAAATATTCAGTGATGCTGCTTTAACGCTCACTGCTCATACACTTAATTCAACCGAGCAGAGTGAAATTGCCGGGCAAACCGTTACCGCAATACTGGATAATCAGTTAAATAACCAAGACAGTAAGCTCTCGGGAGAAAAGGGGATTTCAATTAACAGCCGAGGAGTGATGAATGATCGCGGGGTCATCGTTGCCGAACAAGGTCAGATTTATCTCAATACACAACAGCAAACGCTGAGTAACCGTGATGGAAAAATTCAGGCAGACGCACCGCTTGAGATACAAAGTGGTGAATTGGTTAACCAAAACGGTATGATCCAAAGTCGTGAAGAGATTTATATTGATACTCATCAAGGCAATCTGGAGAATCAACATACCTTATCCGACAGAGGAGATAAAGGTATCTTAGCACTGGGTAACCTGACGGTTAAAAGCCAACAGATACGCAATAATGACGGGTATTTGGTTGGTCGATTAAAGAATGCATTATCAGCAAGCGCCGTTGCAAATCAAGCCGGATTGATAAGAACGGATGGAGAGCTCACCATCAATGCCGAATCGTTAAATAATGATCGGGGAATTGTGATGGGGAAAGAAACAAGCCGGTTAGTTTTCTCAAAAGGGCTTACCCAACATAGCGGGCAGATGTTGTTGGGTAATCTCACTTTTATCGGTGATACTTTAGACAATACAGCCGGTTTGATTAAGGCGAATCAAGCACGTATT
Organism: Muribacter muris; assembly: GCF_004569585.1. Classification (NCBI taxonomy): domain Bacteria; kingdom Pseudomonadati; phylum Pseudomonadota; class Gammaproteobacteria; order Pasteurellales; family Pasteurellaceae; genus Muribacter; species Muribacter muris. The sequence continues at coordinate 5,491 of NZ_SPPA01000045.1, forward strand.
GAGACGGCAAAAGCCTTGAATTTCCAAAACAGCCATCTGGATGTTATCGGTAATATCAGCCTGACCGGTGCGGGGCTCAATAATCAAGACAGTCATATCAGTAGCCAGACTGGCAATATTCAAATTGACACAAGAGGCGGGACGTTAAATAACCGGCAGGGACATATTTCTGCAGCATCAGACATTCATATTAACAGTGGTGAATTAAAAAATCAGTCGGGTAATATTCAATCTAAACAAGCGATAGATATACAAACACACGGCAAGGCTTTAGACAACCGACAAACGGAAGCAAAGGATCAAGGGATTATTGCAGAGGGAACTCTGAATATTGAAGCCGGTGATATTCATAACGCTCAGGGCAGAATAGTCGCTCATAAGGACACCCGAGTGAAAGCGCAAGCCATCGATAATACGGGCGGTTATGTGCAATCCGGTCAGAATTTAGCCGTTTTGGCAACCGATATGACGAACAACGGTGGTAAATTAACGGCGGATAAGCGTGCCGATGTTCAACTGGATGGTCAGCTTAACCAAATGGGCGGTCAGATCGGTGCCGAGACCTTAGTACTGAATAGCCGTAGTCTTAGCTCAATAGGCAATAGTCTAATTTCGGCGGTTAGTACGACGCTGAATATTATCGGTGATATAAATAATCAAGACAGCGAACTGTCCGCCGAACAGGATTTAAATATAGAGAGTCAGCGCATTGAGAACCGCAATGGGCTGGTTTTAGCGGAAAAAGGTAGGTTACGGCTTGATAGTCATCAACAGCAAGTAGATAACCAAAATGGTACGATACTGGCTAAGAGCGGAGCCCTTTCACTTCAAAGCGGGCAGCTTAATAACCAACAAGGTTATATGGGGGCGCAGACGGATTTGACGGTGAATACCTCACAGCAGAGCTTTGATAACACACAGGGCGTCGTATTAAGCGGAAACAACCTCACCGTATTGAGTGGTCGGCTTCACAATCAAAACGGTTACTTACAGGCAACTCGGGGGCATAGCGAGATAAATACCCACAAGAACGCACTCATCAATACCCAAGGGCATATTTTAGCGCCCCAAGGAAATTTGATGCTGCAAGGCGGTGAGGTCACGAATCATCAAGGCAGAATAGATGCGGATAATGTCTTAATGAATGTCGGTCGTTTTGCACAAACGGCGGGGCACTTAAATGCAAAAAATCAACTGAATCTGACCGCTTACCACGGTATTCAAAATACGCAGCGCGCAAGAATAAGTGCCCATACCTTGAATTTAACAACAGCGGGGCAATTGAATAACCATCAGGGGGATATTATTGCTCAATCAACCGCTCACATTGACAGCCAAGGGCTTAATAATCAGCAAGGTCTATTAAGTAGTCAGCGCGCGGATTTAACCGTCAATACCCGTCAGCAGACTCTAAATAATGCACAAGGCGTTATAGGGGCAATGTCTGCGTTAACTATTCAAAGTGGTGATTTGGTCAACCGCTTAGGGTTGCTTCAAAGCCAAGGTGATATAACCATTCATACCCACCAAGGCCATTTGGATAACCGGGAAACACGAGTTGATACGGACTCGTCCGAACCTAAAGGGATTATTGCCTTAGGGCAACTGACCTTGAATACCGTTGGCTTGAATAATCAACAAGGTTATCTCATCAG
>NZ_SPPA01000046.1:0-5731 GCF_004569585.1 Muribacter muris
TCTAAAACCAACGCGCCCTCTTCACTAAAGGTTTCCAGCTTATTCACATTGATAACGCTGTTTTGATAAGTGTTACTGCTGCTGTTCGATTTACCCCGACCGACATTCACCCCCGCTTCTAACCCGATGCCGTAACTGTTTCCGTTGAACCCGACAAACACGCCCACATTCCCGCCGGCGCTTTTCTCTTTCGTTTGATTATCGTGGCTGTCTTTCACCCCTTTAATCTCTATCCCTTTTGGTGCGGAAAGATGCAATTTGTCCGCATCCATATCCCCTTCAAAATACACCTTATCCTCTGTCGCAACCAGCTCCACCGTCCCCGAACTGATGGTGTTCTTGTGGTGTCGTACCTGTTTTGTATCGCTATGGAAACTTTGGCTTTGACCGCCTATCCCCAGCGACACTTTCACCGCCGGATTAGCCGCCGCTTCACCATTACGCTCTAACTTATCGCCCATACTCCCCAATGTCTTTGCCACTTTACCGGCATTTTGAGCCGCTTTGATGGCTTCTTGGGCCGCTTTCAACTTAAATAAGCCTGCCAGCTTCGGATTCTTCGCCCGTTTGGCTTGTTGCATCGCTTCATAGCCCGACTGCACCGCATCGGTCACCGGGCTTGAAAAGGAAAGTGTCAGCCCCGACTCTTCTATCGCATAACCTTCCGATGACACCAAGACATCTTTGCCCGATGTAATGGAGAGCTTAGTGCCCTCTACCCGAACTTTTTTCTTAGGGTCGGTTATAAAATCAACATTGTGAACATTAACTTCGCCTTTGGAGATAAAGCGGATATCCCCTTTCTCAGCACCCATCATTCCCCGTGCATCGCTTTCGCTGTGCACTTCTTCCTGCCCGTATTGCTCCTCTGTGCGTTTACCAAAGGTTATCCCGAGTTTCCCTTTACCGGTTAACACGCCTTTACGGGTGGTCGTCTCCCGGTTCTCTCTAAAATGCTCATTCACCGCCGAGGTAATATTGATGCCCTTACCGCCATAAAATACCGCATCGGCTTCTTTCGAAACGGTAATCACACTTTGACCGGATAGGTAATTGCCGGCAGAAACAAGGATACTTCCGCCCTCCAATTCCACCCCGTGGTGTACCTTATGCCGGCTTTTATCCCAACTGGTATGGGTTTTACTTGAGAAGCCGCTGCCGCTGGTTGAATAATGGGATTCTTCCAATGTGGATTTGGTTTTTGCCGTGCCAAGCACTAAATCATTTTCGGCTAATAACTCTAAGGCTGATTTTGCACTAAACTCACCGCCATACACTGCCGCATCTTTACCTTTCACCGTCACATTGCCGTTACCCCGTACAATATTCACGGCTTCCGTTTCCAATGTTTCTTTACGGACGTGATTGCCACTGCCTAACTGCTCTTTAAAACCGACCTCTAAATTATCAAAAATTAATTTTTCTCTTGCCCGGACTAGCGTATCTCCCCGACCTTGATTGATAAACCGTGCCCCTGTTGACGTGATATTGTGGGCGACTACCGATAAAATACCGTCACTGTCTTTAACGAGGAAAGTAGCGGCGCGTCCTATATTGGTTTCTTCTCTCGAATAACCGTCAAGCCGTACTTTACTGGTATGGGAGGTACTTTTGTGGGTCAGGTTGCCTGTAATATCCAGCAAAATCGCTTTATCCGCTTCAATCATACCGCCGATATTATCCATATCCCCTTTGATGTTGCCTTTTAAGATATTACCGCTCAACTTGCCTCGGTTTTCAACATAATGGCTATCCAATGTCAGTGTGTCTGCCCCAAAGATTGTGCCGCCGCGATTATGCAGTTCACCCCCGCTGTGGGTGGTGTTTTGCCCGCCTAAAAAACTGCCGTTGCCGGTGACATCGCCTTTTTTCGAGACGGTATAGACTCTCGGGACTCGGACAGTTTGATATTCCCCGTTTGGCAATCTCACTTGTCGGTTTTCCAACCACACGATATCACTGGTAAGCAGCGCAACCTGCGCTTCGCTTAACCGGATCCCCGGGCGAAGGTTAAACTGTTTCGCAAAGGTGATCCCCGCATTCATCAACGCTTTATATTGTTGGTCAAAATCACGGAAATGGCCTAAAAACTGTCTGCCGGTTAAGCGGTTAATTTGCTCCCTAATCAGTTTATGTTCGTAAGCCGCATCGCCTAACCGTTTTTGGGCCAAATTCGGATCGGCGCTCAACGCATTAAACATATAATCACTGCTTAGCCAGTCTCTACGGCTGGCAAATTGCGGATCGGTTTCCACTAAGGCAGCCGTATTGACATCAGGATTAATTTTATAAAATGCCGAAACCGGTAAGTGTGTATTCGGATCAATTGTCCGAATCTCCGTACTGCCGGTTTTATCAACGGTGACCCGCAACATATTGCGCATTTCAGGGGCTGACAATGCCGATTGATGGCGGCCGGCCGGGCTGTCTTTAAGTTCGGTAGCCGTTTCCTTCATAGAGCCCTCAAAGGTCTGTAAACCTAATCCGACAGTGAGCGGGCTATGTTGCGGTGCGGATAATGCGGCCTCCTGCTTTTGGTTTTTGATACGCTTAACGTATTTGTTAAGCGGTGATTTTAAATCCGGTGAATAAGGTGGGTGATAACCGAGGGCTTGTGTATTTGCCCGGTCAGTTAAGCCGACCTGCCCTAAATCCATTTCAGTGTGTGTCTTCGGTAAAGAGAGCATTGCTTCATTCACCCGTTGGGTATTCAACAAATGACCGGTTGGGTTACGATGATCACTTTCTACTTGAGACGGAATCGTACTGACATCTTCCAAACGGGTTATGCCCATATAGAACGGGGTCTCCAGTTCCCGTTTATAAGGTCCCTGTGCTTCATTTCGACGCTGATGGTAACGTTTAAAGCCTCCTCGCCATTTTGAATAGCTGTATTTCTTGCTACCGGTTTCGGTAATACGGTGTAAACCTTCTTGATCATTGTTGATAACCTGATCTTTCAACGCCAAAGTATCGCCAGCAATCACAAAACTGCTGTTGTTGAAAAAGGCTTGGCTGTTAAAGGTCAGATCCTGACCGGCAAGGATTTGCCCCGGTTGGGAATCAATCACTTTACTTTCATCTTCCCGACGGTTGTTAATCGTCAATTCCCAGTAGCGACGGAAAAAGTCTCTATCTTCTTTTCGTGATAATTTGCTGTTATGCTGATGAATACCTTTCTTGAGATCGTCCAAAACCTGCTCATTATCATTCAACCATTTTTCATACGGTACAACAACATTCTCGTAATATTCCCGTCTCGCTTTGGCTTTTAAATATTGTGCATAGTCTCGTTGATATTGTTGCATCTGCGCATTAAACTCCGCCTCAGACGCACGCCCTCTTACCGGTTGTTGCGGCTCGGTCGGTTCAGACGGAATGACTAACACATCCACGGTATCGGACGGATCCGCTTTATCCTGTACCTGGGTAAACCAACTTTGGTCTAACATCGGGAATGTCGGCGGATCACTTGTCAGCGTATTTTTAATGTTTAAGTATGCCCAAATAGCGCTGTCTTTCTGATACATCCCGGCGGCAATCGGTGTACACGCGTCATTTCCATTACAGTCAAATTCGTAAGGATCGGCTAAGGCCATCTTATCGGTAATCACCGTATCTTTTTTAATTTCCACCATCGGTAAATGTTGAATACTTTTGTATTCCCATTGCCCCGCCCGACTAAAGCTCCCCCAATGCATATCACGGGTATCCAGCCACTCTCCCCGAGAGGTCAATCCCTTTTCATCGCCCAGATCATTCTTGATATAATCAAGCGGGGCACTCTCTTTGCCTTTAGCGATAATATAGGTTTCATTCACCTTGGTTTGGTCAACATAGGTGATCTCATCCGGTGCTTGGCCGCTAACCACGTGATGGGCTTTAAAGTGCGGGTTTTCATTAAAAATACGATCGGCATTAAGTCGCATATTCCCGAGCGACTCCAATGTACTCGCATTATTAAACAGCGTGTCGGCATTACCGTACGCTTTATTTTGGCTGTCTAATTGTCTGCCGAGATGCAGATAACCCTCACTATAAATCAGTGAACCCTGTGCATTCAGCCCTAAATACGGGCTGTTATTTTCGAGTTGTCTGACACCGATATCCAACCCGGCACGGGCGGCAATCACAGGGACAATCTTATTCTCTTCATCACCGTGATTTTGCAATAAGTCTGCTTGAAGTGAGATATAGTCCCCGTAAATTCGCCCGCCTGCAACATTAAGTAGCTGATTGGCTTTCACCACGGTATGTGATTGGCCATCCCCCGCAATACTGTTAATTAACCCGCGATTCGTTAAACTCTGTTGAGCGGTAATCTGTGTAGCCGCCCCACTGATTTCCCCCTCATTGGTGATATGTTGGGCATTAAGTGTTACCCGGTTGTCCGCATAAAGCTGATGTTGGTTAACGATATTACCCGTCGTATTCAGGGTCAGATTTAAACGGGCGTGGATATTATTCTGGCTGTTAAAATCCGATTGAAGCTGTAAATCGACATTATCCGCTTCAATATGACCGTCGCTACTGAGATAATGGCTGTTGACGGTAAATTGTTGGTTTGCCCCTAAATACCCGTTTTGGTTATTAATCACCAAATCACGACCAAGCAAATCCGCCCGACCAAAACTGGTAATACGACCTTGTTGGTTATTTAAGTCCTGTGCAAGATTAAGATAGGCAATCGTGTTGCTGTGGATTAGCCCTTGTTGGTTATTGACTTTATCGACATTGAACGTCAAACGCTTGCCGATAATCCCCTGCGATGTGTTTTGCCCGCCTGTTGCCGTGTCTTGGTTATTAACACGATAAGCCGAGAGGGTGAGTGCATCCATTGATTCAATGCGAGAACCGGTATTATCAATACGCTGATTATTCAACTCATTGCGTGCGGTAATGTTTAATTCTCGTCCGGCTTGAATCACCCCCTGTCTGTTATCTAATTGGGTCGTCTTAATCGTTAAACCGCCGATACTGGTCATATCGCCATTTCGGGTATTATCAATGTGTTGTGCCACGTCTAATTGGCTATGCGTCTGACTATATACCAGCCCATTTTGGTTATTTAACTCTCGGCTGTTCAAAGTCAAAGTATGATGAGAAATCACTTCCCCGTCCCGGTTATGTATTGCGTTCCGACCGGCATCGAGAACTAGGCCTGACTGATTGGCATAAAATTGACCGGCAGTATTATCAATTCCTCCCCCTCTGACCGTTAAAGCTCGCTCTGCACCGATATGGCCTTTAACGTTGTGAATACCGCCTAAGCTTGTGATAGAGAGGTTAGAGTGGGTGGAACGAATATCGCCCTGCGCATTGTCAAGGTGTTTGGCAGAGATTGTCATCTCTCCATTACTGTTGAGTTTGCCCGATTCACGATTAGTCAGCGTATCCGCAACGGTAACGGCTAATCGATCTGCTGCGGATAAGATACCCGCTTGGTTATCAAGAATGTGTGCACTAATCCGGCTATTATAAGCACTGATACGGCCTGCTTTATTCGTGATATTTTGCAGGACATGAAGCGTTTGAGCAGATAAACCGGATATAATACCTTTTACATTATTCAGTGAACCAATATTGAGTGTTTGATTTTGTTGGCTGATGAGATAACCTTGTTGATTATTCAAGCCAACGGTATTCAAGGTCAGTTGCCCTAAGGCAATAATCCCTTTAGGTTCGGACGAGTCCGTATCAACTCGTGTTTCCCGGTTATCCAAATGGCCTT
>NZ_SPPA01000047.1:0-5312 GCF_004569585.1 Muribacter muris
GCGAGCAGTAACACCCGCAATAAACAGTTCAATCAGTTTGTTTTGCTTGTACTGACTTAAACGACTTCTTCTCATAGGGATTATTCTAACCTGAAATTAGATTTCCCTAGTTATCTAGTACAGCCCCTACTTTTTTATAGTCTACATCATTTTCATATAGATTATCTTACAAAAATCGGAACTTAATGATAATAAACTGTGATAAGAGGGAATTAACGCTATTTATAATGATTAAATCTACTTAATTTTAATAAAAATGAATAAGTGGATAGGGGTTATGATATTTATTATATAACCTCATATAGAGTGCTTTGAAGTCAGAAGAAAGGAAAGCTTGACGTGCTGCTAGCTGGAGCTTTTTAATGCCTTATTACTCCTGCAAATCTCTGCGTTTCTAATCGTTAAGTGCCTATTGACTGATGCTTTTCATTTTACAAGCTTGAATGTCGGTGTGCTGACCGTTTAGCAAGTCTGCGATATCCTTGTTTTTTGTATTCTAGAATAAGGTGTTTGACCTATAGGATTTCCTTTTTCGTTGTTTAGGCAAGTAAATTAGACCATTATGGGAGAAAAATGATTAACAAGCGGTTTGATTTCTTGATTTTTTGGCAAAATTAAGGCGGGTAAAATGCCCGCCTTGTTTATTGAAATTAGTTACGTTTAACCGCTTCGACAATCTCTTCGGCGCAGCGTTGGGCGAGTTCTCCGTCTTCACACTCCACCATTACCCGAATCAGCGGTTCAGTACCGGATTTACGCAATAAAATCCGCCCTTTGCCGGCTAAGCGTTGTTCTACTTCTGCGGCAACGGCTTTCACTTCTTCGCGGTCGAGCGGATTTGCACCGCCGGCAAAACGTACATTGAGTAACACTTGCGGGAATAACGGCACGGCTTTAGCAAGCTCATTCAATCTGAGTTTATGGGCTGCCATTGCGGCTAACACTTCAAGCGAGGCGATAATGCCATCGCCGGTGGTATTTTTATCTAACACGATGATATGACCGGAATTTTCACCGCCCAGTTTCCAGCCTTTCGCTTTGAGCTGCTCTAACACATAGCGGTCGCCCACGTTAGCCCGCACAAACGGAATCGCAAGCTGTTTCAAGGCAATCTCAAGGCTCATATTACTCATCAACGTGCCGACTACACCGCCTTGTAATTTACCGGCACGCAGTGCTTCACGGGCGAGGATAAACAGAATTTGGTCGCCGTCCACTTTATTGCCTAAGTGATCGACCATAATTAAGCGGTCGCCGTCGCCGTCATAGGCTAAACCGACGTCCGCTCCCACTTCGACCACCACATTTTGCAGGGCTTTAATGTCGGTTGCACCGCATTTTTCATTGATATTCAAGCCGTCAGGGTGCGTGCCGATTTCAATCACTTCCGCCCCTAATTCACGCATCACATTTGGGGCAATGTGGTAGGTTGCGCCGTTGGCACAATCCACCACGATTTTATAGCCGTCCAAACTTAAATGCGCCGGAAAGGTGCTTTTACAAAATTCAATATAACGACCTGCCGCATCATTGATACGGCTGGCACGCCCTAATTCTGCGGACTCTACGCAATCCATCGGTTGATCGAGCATCGCTTCGATCGCTTCTTCCACCTCATCGGGCAATTTTTCACCTTGAGCGGAAAAGAATTTAATGCCGTTGTCGTCATAGGGGTTGTGAGAAGCGGAAATAACAATCCCCGCTTCGGCACGGAAAGTGCGGGTTAAATAGGCGATCGCCGGTGTCGGCATCGGGCCGGTGAACGCAGCGGATAAACCGGCTGCCGCCAGCCCTGCTTCCAGTGCCGATTCCAACATATAGCCGGAAATACGGGTATCCTTGCCGATTAACACTTTTTTCGAGCCTTGAGTCGCCAAGACTTTACCGGCTGCCCAGCCCAGCTTTAATGCAAAATCGGGGGTGATTGGATATTGTCCCACTTTCCCCCGCACACCGTCCGTCCCAAAATATTTACGTTCTGCCATAAAAATCCTCAATAAAAAAGCCAACTTAGCTTAAACGGCACTATGTTAGCGTTTATTGGCAAAAGTTGCCAGTTTTCCTGATATTTTTCAGCATTGGGTTGCCGAGTTTGCAAGATTTCGGCTAGATCTGACCGCTTGTCAATATGATATTACGCTCGGCTTCGCTGTTCCTTGATCAAATCGGTAAACGCATTGATTTGACGAGCCGCGCCAGATAAGGCTTGGGTCGTATAAATCCTGCTCAAACTTACCGTCAATCAGCACATCAACGTAGGCTAATAATTCTCGTTGTAAGGGGGTGAAATCACCCAGTACATAGCCTGTCCACGCCCAAATATCTTTGTTTGGGCATTCCGTTTTGACTCGCTTCACCAACTTTAACAATGTGGGAATATTGTGAGGGTGAAAAGGGTCGCCGCCGGATAAGGTTAAACCTTGCCGCTTAATCCGTGTATCGTTTAAATCATCAATAATTTGCTGCGCCATTGTTTCATCAAAGGCACGCCCTGCTCTAAACGACCAGCTTTTTTGGTTATAACACCCTCGGCAGCGGTGCGTGCAACCGCTTACAAACAGGGTGCAGCGTGTGCCTTCGCCATTGACAACATCGACAGGATAATATTGCAGGTAATTCATCAATTTGCCTCATTTTCCCAGCCCTCAAAAATGGGGCTAGTTTTATCTTACAGATGTTTTACCCGTCGCATTACTTCTTCTTGCTTTCCAGCGTTAAACGGGCGGGCATCGGGGCTACCTAAGTAGCCACAGACACGGCGGGTAACGGACACTTTTTGGCTGTCGTGATTACCGCATTTCGGGCAGGTAAAGCCTTTGCTGGTGCAATCAAATTCGCCGGTAAAACCGCATTCGTAGCATTCGTCTATCGGCGTATTTGTGCCGTAGTAGGGTACTCGGTCGTAGCTGTAATCCCACACATCTTCCAACGCTTTTAGGTTATGTTGAATATTTGGATATTCGCCGTAGCAAATAAAGCCGCCGCTGGCATATTCGGGGTACGGTTGTTCAAAATCCAATTTATCGTACGGATTGACTTTCTTCTCCACGTCTAGATGGTAGCTGTTGGTGTAATAACCTTTGTCGGTAACCCCCTTGATGATGCCAAAGGCTTTAGTATCCAGACGGCAGAATCGATCGCACAGATTTTCGCTTGGCGTTGAATATAGACTAAAAGCGTAACCGGTTTCTTCCGCCCATTTTTTTGTGGCTCGGTGTAGATATTTGACGATTGCCAGCCCTTTTTCCCGCAAAAGCGGGCTGTCGAAAATATGTTGTCCGTTGCCGTAAAGAGCATTGACAGTTTCGTGAATGCCGATATAACCCAATGAAATCGAAGCTCTGCCTTGTTTGAAAAGGACGGCGATGCTGTCGTTTGCATTCAAACGTACCCCGCAAGCGCCCTCCATATATAAGATCGGCGCAACACGGGCTTTGGTATTTTCCAAACGGGCAATGCGGGTCAGTAGTGCTTTTTTCGCGATCGCCAAACGCTCGTCTAAAATCCGATAAAAGCGGGCTTCGTCTTGTGCTGCTTCAATCGCAATCCGAGGCAAGTTGATACTCACCACTCCCAAATTGTTTCGCCCGTCGTGGATTTCGTTCCCCTGCTCGTCCCGATACGCCCCCAAAAAGCTGCGGCAGCCCATTGGTGCTTTAAAAGAGCCGGTTATTTTAACCACTTGATCGTAGTTTAAAATATCCGGATACATTCGTTTCGAGGCACACTCTAACGCTAATTGTTTGATGTCATAATTCGGATCTTGCGGACGCTGGTTTAAGCCACGTTTAATCGTAAACACCAATTTTGGAAATACCGGTGTTTTGCGGTTTTTCCCCAAACCTTGAATGCGGTTTTTCAGAATCGCACGTTGGATCAATTTTGCCTGCCAACTTTTGCCTAAACCAAACCCAAAGGTAACAAAAGGGGTCTGCCCGTTCGCCGTGTGTAGCGTATTGACCTCATACTCCAAAGATTGAAAAGCGTCATAGCACTCTTTTTCAATTTGCGCATCGGCAAAGGCGGTTTTATCGGCAATTCCCCACTGTTCAGCAGTCTTTAAATGCTTTTCATAGCTGATTTGCACATAAGGCGCTAACACTTCGTCAATGCGGTTAATGGTCGTACCGCCGTAAATATGGCTGGCGACTTGCGCAATAATTTGTGCCGTTACCGCCGTGGCGGTGATGATGGATTTCGGCGGTTCGATTTCCGCATTGCCCATTTTAAAGCCTTGTTCCAGCATTCCTTTTAAATCAACCAACATACAGTTAAACATTGGGAAGAACGGGGCGTAATCCAAATCGTGATAGTGAATTTCACCACTCTCGTGGGTATTCACCACATCACGGGGCAAAATATAGTGCTTGGCGTAGTGTTTAGCGACAATGCCGGCGAGTAAATCACGCTGGGTCGGAATAACCTTAGCGTCTTTATTCGCATTTTCATTGAGCAGCTCAAGGTTACTCTGATCAATCAAGCCGTTAATCTCTTGGGTTAATTGAGTGCGTTTTTCCCGTGCCACATCACGATCGTGGCGATATTCAATATAAGCACGGGCAACCTGCGGGTATCGGCTCGCCATCAATTTGTTTTCCACAATATGTTGGATATGTAAAATATCAATCATTTCAATGGGTTGAGAAAAAATCTCTTGCCAAACCTCTTGAGCAAGGCGCGCACAAAACGGTTCGTCAAACACATCAACGGCTTGGGTCGCTTTCTTAATTGCCGTCACGATACGCTGAATATCAAAGGCAGCCCGTGAGCCGTCCCGTTTTAGCACGATAAGATGATGGGCTGAAAAGGGTGAAGTCTGTTCAGCTGTTGTTCGGTGTAATGTAACCTGTTGATTTATCATATTGCCTCCTTTAAATTCAATCCGATAAAACACAAATAATATATCTGCCTGCGGAGTAAATTTCAAATAAAAAATCGTGTTATTTTTTGTGAATAATTTGATCTTTTTGTTAAATTAAACCGCCATAACCTTACTTAAAATAGCGCTTTATTAAAATAATAAAGTTTTCAATTTTTCATTTAAAATCAAATTCTTAACCAAGAATCATCTAGTAAAAATGGACGTTAATTTATTTAACACTAAAAACAAAGACAATATAAAAACAGCTCTAAATTAAGATTTTTATTTTTATTAAGTTTAAATGTTTATTTTTATTTAAAACAAGGGGCTGTACTAGATAACTAGGGAAATCTAATTTCAGGTTAGAATAATCCCTATGAGAAGAAGTCGTTTAAGTCAGTACAAGCAAAACAAACTGATTGAACTGTTTATTGCGGGTGTTACTGCTCGC
>NZ_SPPA01000048.1:0-4837 GCF_004569585.1 Muribacter muris
CGTTAAATACCTTACAATCGGACTACGATAAAGGGTACGGAACGGGCAGTGCGTTTAAACGAGGCGTGAGTGCGGCAAGCGGTATCTTACAAGGTCTGGTAACGGGGAATAACGCCCAAGCGTTAGTGGGCGGTTTATCGCCGTATGCGAACCAATTTATCAAAGCGTATACGGCGGAGAACTCGATAGAAAACAAAATCGCCCACGGTCTGTTATCGGCGGTGGAGTTCCAACTGACGGGGCGCAGCCCGTCGTTAGGGGCCTTGGCAGGGATTGTTGCGGAAAGCAGTGCGGAGATATTGTCGAGGGTGGTGTTTGGGAAATCGCCGAACGACCTGACGGAGGGAGAGAAACAACAGGTTGTGGCGTTAAGCCAAGTGGCTTCGGCGTTAGCGACGACGGTTGCGGGGGGGAATGGTGAAACGGTGGCGATGTCGATGGCAAGTGCGAAGAATGCAGTGGAGCATAACTTCTTTGATGTCGATCCGCACCAAGATAGAATAGATAGCATCAAACTCTTTTCAAAACTATATTTCAACGGTAATAACGAGCAAGCGGAAGCTTATTATGATGCGATGCAACAAGGCAAGTCGAAAGGATTTAAAGACAACGTGGTTGAAACGGCGGAAGCCATCTTAAATCTTGATGAAACCGTAAAATCACTTGCTTATGCAGTAACCCATCCGAATGAAGTGATAGAGAAAGTCTATGTTTCAATGGATGAATGGAATCAACACTATGAGAATGCTGTCAAAAATGATCCGGCTCTTGCGGGCGAAATGCAAGGCTATATCTTGGGTAACTTTGGTTCAACACCGGTTGGCGGAATGGTTGTTGGTGCTGCGGGAGCGAAGTTGTTGCAGAAATCGGCAACATTGGTGAAAAAAGCAGGCACAAATGTGGCTGATTTTGCGACACATCAAGTGCATAGGGTTGTCAATCATACCACATTAAATAAGGTAATTAATGAAATTGATTCTGTGGCAGTTTCTACGGATAAAGGATTTATCAATGCAACTAAAGTTTGTGCGGCAAGTTGTGAAGTAAAAGCAACAAGTAAAGTAGAACAAAATTTGATTGATGATATTATCAAAAATGGCGACATCAAAGGGAATAAAACTGAAGCACTAATTCATGATTTAGCGAAACGTTCAGGTTATGAGCCTTTGAAAGGCGGAAAATATGGCTCAAATAATGGTTTTGATCATGTACTTTTGGGTAAAGACGGCTCGGTGATTATTATTGATAGTAAACAACTCAAACATAATGGCGCAATTCAGGTGAGTTCTAAAGGAGCTAAAAATACCAATCAGTTATCTAAAGAATGGATTAACGTTATTGCTGAGAAGTTGCCTGATAATGATTCTGCAAAAATAGCGATACAAAATGCTATTGATAATAAAAAACCTATAAAAACAATCATAGCGGGTGTGGATAAAACCAATAATAAGGTTCTATTATTACCCGTTAAGATTCCTGATAAAAAATGAGGAGGATAGAATGACAGAAAAATATAAAATATTTTTAGGCAGTGATATTGCTAAAACGTATGAAGAGGCTAAGAAGTTTACTTTTGATAGAGTTGTTTGGTTTTCAGATAACTCTAATTTTGAACTGTTTAAAAGGATTAAATTAATAGATGATTTTGGGGGAAATGTATTTTTTTCGATAAGCACACTTGCTGATTATCATAGTGCATTCGCCTCTAAGTCTTTATTAGAAAATAATCTCTCAGGATTTAAAGAAAATGCATTTGTTGCCGGTTTTTTAAGAATTCTCTCTAAGTACGATTTTCAGTGGGCTTATAATGGTTATAACACAAGGTTCTTCGCCTTAATTTTGCTTTCAGATAACCCAACGTTGCTTGATTATTTGGTAACCCATCGTGATGAAATTGTAGATCTTTCCGTTCCCTACGATCGCACTGATGCAAGGGCTTTTTTTAATGCGAATACTCTATTAGCCTTAACGGGAGATTGGCAATTATTAAAAGAACGAGCATTGACTTTTTTAAATGATGAAAAGAAAGCCCGCAATTATTTAAAACGAGTTCCCGATCATGAATTCTATGTAGCCTTGGCGGATAAAAATGTCGAAGGAATGAAAGAGGCATTATCAAAATTATTAGACATCAAATTGGCGAAACGTGCCGCAAGAGAGACACTTTTACATTTTGATTTTTATATACAGCCACAGGTGGTGATGTATGCAAAAATTGCGGCAATTCATAATTTTAATTTGGGGATTGATAGTCCGATCGCCCCAAGAGAATTGATAGAAATCAACCCATTGCCGGAATATAAGATACCCTATGATTTTATGACGCAGTTTAATTTTGACGCGCCTCATCAGGTTTGGGTGAATGACGTCAAGCAAAGAATGGAAGAGGCGCAGCAGAAAAAAACTGAGACTAAAAAAGGATTTTGGGCTTCATTATTTGGTCGGTAATTGAAAATAAAGTGCGATCAATTTAACCCGATGAGTACGCTGATGAGCTTACCGGGTAACCGGAACGAACGGGAACAGAGCACGACCTACGCGACCGTAGGCGGCAATATCGATATGACAATCCGGGATGAAGCGGGTCAAAAAGCGAAAACGGGGAAAACGGTCGCGGAGACCTTATCGGGCTTACACCGTGATGTTGCCAATGCCAACCGCAAAGTGAGCCAAGCGGATATGAGCAAGGTGCAAGAATTGCAGGCGATGGCGGCAGTGGTTGCGGATATCGTGAACAATGCGGAGCAGATTTACACCCACAGCGACAGGGAGAGGATAGAAAACGCGAAGCTGGCATTAGGCAAAGAGGCGGAGCGGTTGAGACAAGCGGGTGTTTTACCAGAAAACTTTACCAAAGATGCGGGTTATGAGGCGGCGGCAAAAGCGTTAAACACCTTACAATCGGACTACGATAAAACGTACGGAACGGGCAGTGCCTTTAAACGAGGGGTGAGTGCGGCAAGCGGTATCTTACAAGGTTTGGTAACGGGGAATAACGCCCAAGCGTTGGTGGGCGGATTATCGCCGTATGCGAACCAATTTATCAAAGCGTATACGGCGGAGAACTCGATAGAAAACAAAATCGCCCACGGTCTGTTATCAGCGGTGGAGTTCCAACTGACGGGGCGCAGCCCGTCGTTAGGGGCCTTGGCAGGGATTGTTGCGGAAAGCAGTGCGGAGATATTGTCGAGGGTGGTGTTTGGGAAATCGCCGAACGACCTGACGGAGGGAGAGAAACAACAGGTTGTGGCGTTAAGCCAGGTGGCGTCGGCGTTAGCGACGACGGTCGCGGGGGGTAATGGCGAAACGGCGGCGATGTCGATGGCAAGTGCGAAGAATGCGGTGGAGCATAACTCTTTCGGGCAATCTTATACAGAGTGGAAAAAAGAGGAGGAGTTAAGAAAAAATGACCCTGAGGCTTATGCAAAACTTAAGGAAGAACAGTTTAAGATCTTTACAGATGCTTTAGGTATTGCAGCGGATTTCACACCGGTATTAGGCGATGCGAAATCTTTTGCCGAAGCAGAAGACAGCATAGATTATTTACTTGCTTCGGTGGGGATTATTCCGGGTGCAGATATTGTTACTAAGCCGTTAAAAGAAGCTAAGGTGGCGTATCAAAATGCGAGAAAAGCGGAGAAACTGGGTAATACGGAAGTTGCTAAACAGCATTTAGATAAAGCGAATTCATTATTTAAACAATCATTACAGGGGATTTATGATTCTAAACAAATAAGAGAAAGTTTTGAAACGCAGTATGGAAAAGATCTTGTTACATCAAAGACAGTGCCACCAAGTAATGCTAAAAACGTGAAGCTTGCTGGAAAAAAACATTCAGTAAGTGGTGTTCCGTTTGATACAAAAGGATTTCCAATTTTTGATGATATTGCTCAATATGATACGAGATTAAATATTTCTATATTTAGTAATTTGTCCTACAAAGATCAAATGAAAATGGCAACTAAAGATTTAGAAAATAGTATTCGTAATGGATCAGTTAATAAAGCTAATTTCACAGATAATCAATTAGATGCTATTTTTAGAGGTGATAGTAAAATTCCTGGTTATACTTGGCATCATCACCAAGACACGGGAAGAATGCAATTAGTTCCAACAGATAAACATATTAAGACTGGTCATATAGGTGGAGAAGGAATGAAAAATGGAAAATAAACAGAATTATTTAAGAGGTTTTTCAAGAGATGATTCATCTCTTCTAGGGTTCATTATATGGTGTGAGGGAATAGCGATAACCTTCAATGAATTCAAAGAATATTTTCTATTTTTAATAAAAGAAAATAATATTAATGAGATACCTGATTTTATATGGGATATTATTGATATGGAGGAAAATGAAAAGATTCATCTTTATAAGAGGATTATAGGGTTTGTTCCAGATTCAAAATTAACAGAATTTGAAATATCTGCGATCTATGGAATTGGACTTAAAAGGTTTGGTTCTTTATTTGATATATCTAAAAAGAAAGCTCTAGATGCCTTAGAGCAAAACCCACATATATTAGAACGTTTTAAAAAAACATTTCCATTTATCAAATTAGATTTTTGATATACTTAAAAATATAGTATATAAAAGCGGTTTGTTTCTTTATAAATTTTGCAAAAATGAGTGAAGAACAGACCGCTTGAGTTTATCTAAATTTTCAGAAAGGAAATAGATATTTATCGGCTTTAACGGAAACAGTTACGGCGTCGGGTTAGAAGCGGGGGTGAATGTCGGTCGGGGTAAATCGAACAGCAGCAGTAACACTTATCAAAACAGCGTTATCAATGTGAATAAGCTGGAAACCTTTAGTGAAGAGGGCGCGTTGGTTTTAGA
>NZ_SPPA01000049.1:0-4575 GCF_004569585.1 Muribacter muris
CTCCCGCTTCCGTACTGATTTGGGTAAGCTGCTGATTGGCGTTATAGGCGTAATGATTGGTTTCCCCCAAGCTGTTGGTGAGGGTCGCCAAATTGCCGTTGTCATCATAACCGTAATGCCACTGTACGCCGGAGAAATCCGTTTCCGTGTCGATTTGGTCGTCCGCATTATAGCGATACTGATAACGTTCCCCTTTCGGGTTAATTACGGCGGTGAGTTTTAGGCTGTCTTTATCGTATTCATACTGCCAAACGTGCCCTTCACCGTCCCGTTTTTCAACGAGCAGGTCGAAAGCACCGTATCGGAACGTCCATTCAATCTGATTGGCATCGGTATAGCTTAACAGATTGCCGTGCCGGTCGTAGCGGTAATTCACCCCGCCTTGATTGGGTTGCTGAATGTGTTGTAATTTGCCGTATCGGGTATAGGCATAACGCCAGCTGTTGCCTTTCGGGGCGGTGAATGCCGTCAGTTCGTCTTGATCGTTATAATTGAGCGTCAATCGCCGTTGCTCGGCATCTTGTTGCGCAATTAAACGATGACGCAGGTCGTACTGAAACTGCTCTTGTCGTTGATGTTGCTTCTCTGTGGTTTGAATAGCGGTGAGTAAGCCGTATTGGTTGCGGGTAAATTCGGTGGTTGAACCGTCCGGAGCAGTAAAGCAGGCGGTCTGTTGCGCGCCGTTTTCTGCAAAACGGGTAGTTTTCGTCCAAGTGCGGTTGAGTGGGTCGGTGATTTTGATAAGGGTGTAGGCATCCTGATGCTCATCATCTATCTCATATTCATACTGCCACATTGCCCCTAAGCTATCGGTAAAGGTTTTTACTAACCCCGTATCTTCCAAATAGGTGAAGTGAAGTTGTTCACCTTTTGGTAAGGTTTGTGTTAATAAATTGCCGTAGAGGTCATAGGCGTAGCGAGTAATTTTACCTGTCGGACTCACCACTTGGGTTAAAGTAAGTAAGGCTGTATCGTAATAAAAGGTTGTTGTACCTTTTAAATTGCGGGCTTGCGTATAACCGTCAAAATAATCTAACCACACTTCATAAAAGCCGTTTGCCCCGACACTATATACACATTGTCCTTGTGCATTATATCGGTAATTTACCCGGGTTTTATCCCTATCCGACCATTCAATCAGTTGGCTATGTTCATCGTAGGTATAATAGAGATGAAAATCCTGTACGGCATCGGATTCTATTAAATGCCCTTGGCTATCCTGCTGATAAGTCGCTAAACAGGTGGATTGATTATCCGTGCGAACAATTTGGTGCAAATAGCCACTTGGGTGATAACGTAGGGTTAATTGAATCCCCTCGGAATGCTCAACCCGAACGGGCTTTGTCGGGTTACTTTCTTGATAGATAAAGCGGGCTTGATTGTGATAATCGTCTGAAAAATGGCTCAACCGATAACGCCCGATAGGTAGTTTAGGGTAGTCAAACTCGCTATTCACCGCATCAGTAGTGCCATTTTCAACCGCCTCAAAATGACGACAAAAGCCGGTTATTCTGTGTTTAACCAAAAAGGTAGCGGAGCCGGTGCGTATCAACACATAATCGGGGTGATACGGGTTAGAGGTTTGAGACATACCCTGAGGCAAACCAAATTGTAATACGGCACCGTCTTCCGTGAAGACTTGGATATATTCCGCCGCCTCATTCACCCACGCAGTTTGCGAAAAACTATCCGCCCAATATTGACCGAGTAATCCTGCCGGTATTGTCTGTGGCCAATCCCTTGCCCAAGTGCGAGTGAACGTCAGTGGCAATGTTTGACCGAGGCTAAAATCCGTACGTTGTTCGACCAAATGCCCGGTCATTACATCAATCGGATCACCAAAAATCGCTTTTTTGGCGGTTTCTTTATAGCGCTGAATGCCTTTACCTTTATTCTCCCTAAACGCGATTTTGGCACAGTTGGCATTACTTGAGATACAATATTTAGCTTTGCCGACAGCCTGCTTGGTTGCCCCTGCACCTTTTTTAATCGCATTACCTAACACCAAAGCCCCTATTTTCGCCGAGGCTGCCGGTGATTTAATCAATTTTCCCAAGCCAGAAAGAACGCTTTTTACACCTGCTTTTGAAGGGGGAACAATAGTAGCGACAACATCAATTAATGGATGAAATTCACTTTTTATCTCAAGATAGGCTATTTTTCCCGATCCGATAATCACATTATCCGAACCTTCTAAAATTACCCCGCCACACTCTGTTTTATCCCCTTTTCGAGCCGCCGGGAAATTTTCAATAAAGACCGTCTCACTGCCTTCGGCAATGCGTTGGTTTAGGGGGGCGTGGCGGGTACAAGCCACAGCGAAGGGTTTTACGGCTACCCCTGCTTGTTTATCGTTAATAAAGACAGTATTCGCACCAATAACAATCGGGCCATATTTTTCTTCACCAAAACAACTCTCAATAAAACCTTGTACTGCGTCTTCAACGCCCTCTTGCACTTTGGTTGAAAGCGACTTTTGCCCCACCATCGGACTACCAATATCGTCAGCCATCAGTAACATACCGACAAAGATACCCGCCGGTCCTAACATAAAAGGCACGCCAGACAAGGCAGCCCCTGCTAAAGCGCCCAATAACCCGGCAACTTGACTTTTATGCTTTATCTCATCTCCTACCCGTGCAGCAGGAGGGGCATTAGTTGCAGACATAATTTTTACTCGGTCGTTGGTTCAAAAGAATAAACAATGTTTAGTAAATAATCTTTTTGGCTCTCTGTCAATGGTATTGTCGAGGTAAAGGTGAAGGTCAAGAGCTGTTTACCGACTATCCATAAGACCGCCAGTTGATAAATATGACTTTCAGGACTTTTCCAATCATACTCAAGCAAATGTACCGGTTGATTCTGTAATTCAAATTGCCGATGCTCTATTAGGTGATAATTGGTTAAGGATTCAAATTGATGCATAATTTGATGATAAAAATCCTCGTGATTAACGCCCTCCACAAGAGGCATTCGATTAATCACAAAATTCACCTGGCTATTAGGTAAAGTAAACGCATTGACACTTTGATCCTGCCAAGATTCCGGCAGCTTAAATTTTCCTTCGTTAATTTGATAATACATTGCAACACCTCTTTGCTGATTTTACCTATTTCTGATAGCATCTCACCGCTTGTCTATATCGCTACTCACGGATTAATAACGTGATGCTCGGTTCGCTGTCCGGCACCCCGATAAAACTGCTCCAACCCAGCCGGTTATTATGCTCGCTGTCCCCTAACCGCATTCCTTTGATTTGCTCCTGACGAAGCCCAAGGCGTAAATCCCAGGCAAATTGGTCTTTTAAAATAAACGACACAAAGGTAATCAGCGGGATATACTGCTTCCCGTTCGGGAGAAAGTCTAAAAACTCGTGGTAGGTCAGTTGGCTAATCTCAAGTAAAAATTTCCCTCCCCTATCCGGGTTACGGGCACCTAACGAAAAATTGACCCCAAGGCAACTGCGCCCTACCGGTGGTTTACCGGCTTCTTTTAATGTCTGCCCTAAGCGGTTTTGTTCGCTTTCGCTGATCGGCGCATAGCGGAAGCGCCAGCTTTTAATGGAGACGGCACTTAAATCAAAGCAGTGAGAAATCAAACTGCACAAGACATCCGGTGAGCGGGCGGGACTGGCTAACATACCGGCATACGCCAACATTTTGGTTGGGTTAATGGATAATTGTTGTCGGGTAGAATGGTGTCCTAATCCGACCAACGCAAACATTCGGGCAGAAAATTGATCCACCCCTTCCGGTTGAAAGGCTATGTAGTAGCGGTATTTACGCCAGATTTGGTGGAGCAATAAAATCAGTCGATGGTTAAACACATCTAAGAAATCCACCAATCGATTCTCTTGGTGGGTATATTCTTTCGCCAAATTTTCAAGGTAGTAGGTGGGTAATGGCGACTGCGTGCCGTGTAGCCCGAGAAAGCTCACTTCCAGTTGATATTTGCCTTCCTCTGTTTGCAACAACTGCACTAAATCCCGAATCGGGAAGTTGAGTCCGGCAGTCGCACTCAAGCGAACCGGTTCTTCGCCGGGGCGCAAGGTTAATGCCTGTTCCGCATTCACACCACTCAGCTTATAAAGTGTTTCTAATAGCTGATAAAAGCTATATCGGGTAATATCTGAAAATGTCGGAGCTACATTAGAGAATGTTGTCCGATTTGAATAGGCCATTCGTAAGTCTCCTGATTTTCAATATTGACGACTTTTAACTTGTGGAAGGAATTTAAACTCGCATACAGCGAGAAAAAATGCGACAGCACCGTACAAAATAAAAACAAATCCCCTTCGGACTGAAATGCACTCTGTTTGACATACAGGGTGGATTGTAGCCCTCTGACGGTTACCCCTTTGAATAAACGGTCAATCGGTTCGGTTTGAATCCGCTCAATGCCGTCTAAACGTTTTTGAGACATTTTGGCGTTACGCCGACTGTGCCAGCTTGGTAAATCATAGGTTTTAATGATTTCTTTCAGGGCATCGGTATCCAGTAAGGAGAGGTAATTCAGGGAAGAATTGGAAATCAACTTCCACGCCAATGTTCCATCTAATACCGGGTGAAGCGGGAG
>NZ_SPPA01000004.1:0-146703 GCF_004569585.1 Muribacter muris
TTAATTCACCATTGCCATATTTTAGAAACGGGTAATGAATCTTATCGATTTAAACATCGTAATTAAGAAATAATAAAAGTGGATCACTTTTAAAGGATCTTTGTGGTTCAATTTTGGAAGATCATTGACAGTTAAACCTAGCGAACCGCGTTCTACAAATCCGTTTTTCGCTACAAGTGCTACTTCCGAACGGAGTCTCGCTACGCTGTCCGCCTGAGCTTTCGGCAGACTTAAAAATTGCTTACGACGGGCAATCGGTGCTGCTTCCTTTGTCTTATAGGGAAAGGCTTCGTCTATTGCTGCAAGCAGATCATTTGCCATTTGTTGAAGTTTTTGCAGTTGCTGATATTGCTGGCTCGTCATTGTCTCGGTAGTCTGTGTCTCATACTCAAATTGACCGATTTTTACCTGTTTGGCTTCCCCTATTTGAAGCCGAACAACCGCCTGCATAAAGGCTTGCTCAAACTCGCTTTCGTCTGCCAAACCTCTGTTTTGATTTTCAAATGTGTTCATTTCTTTCTCCTTAGGGAGTTTAAACTCTGTTTAAATCAGGCTTTAGCCTTTGCTTTGTGTGAGTTTGGCAACACCTCGTTGAAAGGCTTTTTCAAACTCGCTTAATTCTTCGTGGTCGATTTCTACCTCCTCCTGTACTACCCGAAGGGCATTGCGATCTTCAATCACTTTGTCTATCAACACGGTTCGCACTTTTTCTTCAATCGGCGGTGGTACGTCCACTTGTGGTTGTAGGCTTGCCAGTTCGTGAGCGTCTAGCATTTCAAGATTTTCGGCTTGTTTCTTAGCGTTTTTCACTACCTGTTTACGCAATCTGTCTTGCTCGCGTGCCGCACGGGTATCGCCAAACCCTTTCGCTTCCCGGCAAACCGCTTCGGCTAGGAATTTTCCTTCAAGGTCGTACACATAGACGCTGCCGTGTAGATTGTCCGGGTCGAACCTTGCCACCACCTTTTGGGCTTTAATGCCTATCAAACTTTCTGCCCAGTAGGTGTTGGTTAAACCGTAGAGCTTGCCCGCCGCTTTCAGTGAAAATTCACCGTTGCGTTTAATGCTGACCGTCTCGGCTTGTAAAAACAGTAACCGTAACTGTTCGGGGCTTGCCTGCTTGATATTGGTTGGGGCGTAATCCCGTTCCCAGACTTTGTCAAAACTCAAGGTTTTATCGTGTTGGCACAGCTCTGTTTTGCGGTCGGTTTGGGAGTTATATTCTGCTACCCCTGCCGCTAAGGCTTGCAGGAACACCGCATAATCCGCACCGTCCTTGCCGCCGTTGTAGTTGTCCGGCTTTTCCAACACATTTTTACCCGTATAAAAGCCGCTCAATTCGGGGCGTTTATCCACCTTTTCGCCAATCCCGCCCCACCCAAAGGCACGTTCAACGGGTTTCGCTTGTCCGTGTCCCTCACCGTATAAAATGCTGGTGAAATGCACCTCAATCCCCAAAATCGGCATAATCCCTTTTGGATCTAATTCGTTGTGTTTAAACCGATAGCGGTTCTCAATACCCCCTGTCATCGCTTTATTCGCCGCCGCACGGGTGTTGTCTAAAGTAATCGTGCAGGGAATGCCGTACTGATAAATCACATCCATTAAAGCGTGGCGGATACTGTCGGTGTTTTCCGAAATCGCGGTACGGTAGCCCAAGATTTTTCGGGTACGCACATCTTGCCAAAACCACGTTTTCGGGCGGACAATCTCGCCCGTATGCCATTTCACAAAGACATTGTGCTGATAACCGTCGCCGTTGATCCACTCACCCGCCATCAAGTCTTTCACGGTACGTTGTAAAGACGGCACTAATTTTGCTACCGCATTTGCCCCCTCTCTTTTCAACAGGATCACTTCGTAAGGGACTTCTTCCACAATACGGCGTTGAAAGGTTTGGAAACTGGCAATTTTCCAGCCGTAATGCTTCGCTATCTCTGCCGTTCGGCGATAACTGGCACGCAAATCGGGCTTTTCAGGGCGGAGATAGTCCGCTAAAAAACAATCCCACGCTTCTTGTTCAATAAAGGCTTTGCGGCTTGGTTTTTTCCCCTTGCCCGATTCGCCAATCAGAACGGCTTGCCAGTCGTGGACAGGGTGATCTTTCACCTTGTAGTACCAATTTTTTAACGACCCCGCCGAGATATTGTTTGCTTTCGCCACATTATTGAGCGCTGTCATCAGTGGAAAATCTTGGTCAAGGCACTGTTTAATCTGTAAGCAAACTTCCACTTTAACTTTTGCTTTATCCCGTGCTTTATCGCTTGCCTCGTTGAGCTTACGAGCCAACTCAAAATTCGGTTTTTGTTCGGGCATTTCACCAATCGGGACAATTTCCAATGCAGAACGTAACCGGATCGCTTGTTGGGTTTCAGGGGGGAGACTGTGGAGGTGGTATTCAAACACATTTCCTCGTACACCTGCTTTTCTACGCCGTTCCCAGTTTTCTTGTTTTGCTCGAAAATTAATACCTTGTGTTGTTTTTGGCATCGTAGGCAGACCTAATAAATCTTGAGTTGTTATCCACATAAGCGGCTCTCCCGTTCCGCATAGCGCGATGCCCAAATTTCTTGAGGAGGTACACCAATAGCATCAGCAATGATCCTTTCTCCTTTGGGATAACTTACTCGTAATGCATTTTTTAATGTAGAAGGGGCTAACCCTGACTTCACAGAAAGTGATTGCAATGTGATATTTCGTTCGTGAAGCTCATACACAATGCGTTTTCTGCTCCAATCTTTTTTCTGCATAAATCTCTCCCTGCATTTAATTTAAACTTACTTTAGGTTAAACTTTAGGTGTAAATCCTTAGTGTTACCCTTGTTTTCGTTTAGATTTTAATTTAAACATTAAGTGAAAGTCAAATACTTTCTTTTAAAATTTTTGGAGAAGTTTTTATTTTTCTTTTAAGTGTTTGATTTACAAAGGTTTACTCTAAAACAAAGTTAAAATAAACAAACTTTCTTTTAAGGAGTTTTAAATGAAAGAATGGGTCTTAGTAAAAGATTTGGTTGGTGTTGGTGGATTAGCTGGTACGCCACAAGGTGTTGCACAAAGAGCTAAGAAAGAAAACTGGCAAAGAAGAAGAGTTGCAGGTGTAAAAGGCAACGTATTTGAATATTATGTGGGGGATATGCCTGAAAGTGTGCGACAAGCATTGGGCTTCACTGCAGTACATTTTTCCGAACCACCTCACGATTACGTTATTCACACGCGGTCAGGGGGCGAATTAGGGCTTGATATTAAGGCGGGTAAAATGAACAGGCAAGAACTGGAACAAGCCCTTAGAATGATTGAGCAAGCCTTGGGGCTTATGCCTGCGCAAAGCCAACCACAGAAATCAGAAATAGATAAATTAAATAATCACGAGAAAGATCTAATTCGCTATTACCGAAAAAGTTCTGATGATGGCAGAATTGCAATAATGAATTTGGCTGAAACTATGGCGGGTTTAAATCGTGAAAAAGAGACTTTGGAGCCATTTGAGGCTTATAAGGTAGCCTAATAGCTTTGAGCAATACCAATCTGAGGGGCTGATTTTCCATAAAAAGCCCCTTAGGTGTAGGATAATTTCGATAATAGGGAGGAATGTCAAAGATTGTCAATATCAGTCAATCTGTTTGATTGCCCTTTAAACAGCAGGGCATTTAAAGACAATTTAAACAGCCTTAAACTCCACCGATAAATTTCTTAGTTTTAGTGGTGCATTCCGCTGATTTCACCAAAATTTTCGCAATTCATTATTTTTGCTTTTTCTTTGATATAATAGTGGAATAGTGGGGCTTTCTTCACGAAGCCCCACACACCAAAGGTTCTGTTCCACTTATTCCCGCAAAATTCAACCAAATCCCTATCTCTTTTTTATTTCTTAGTTTTAGTGGTTTTTAACAGCGGTGAATTGCGTAAATTTCTTGAAGTAATCATTCTTTTTTGGGCAAAAAATGATAAACTCACTACATTTATGATTTTCACTTTTGCGAAGGACATTTGATCTATGCCTCTAGGTATTCTGCCTCCCCGTGAGTTTGCGGCGATTGATCTCGGCTCGAACAGTTTTCATATGATTGTTGCCCGTATTGTAAACGGGTCTATTCAAATTTTATCCCGTATTAAACGGCGTGTCCGTTTGGCAGAAGGGCTAGACGATAACCACGTGTTAAGTCAAGAGGCGATTGATCGGGGTGTAGCGTGTTTGGGGCTATTTGCTAAACGGCTGCAAGGTTTTTCCGCAGATAATGTCAAAGTAGTCGGCACTTACACCTTACGGCGAGCGGTGAATAATCAAGCGTTTTTGGCGCAGGCGGCGAAAGTGTTTCCGTATCCGATCGAAATTATCACCGGTCAAGAAGAAGCGCGCCTGATTTATTCCGGCGTAAGCCATACCCAGCCGGAGCGAGGGCGTAAACTCGTGATTGACATCGGCGGCGGTTCAACAGAAATGAGTATCGGCGATGAATTTACGCCGCTACGGGCGGAAAGTCGTCATATGGGCTGCGTCAGTTTCGCGAAACGTTTTTTTCCCAACGGACAATTAACTGAAGCACATTTTGATGCGGCTTATCAATCTGCAATGGAAAAAATCGAGGATCTTGGTTGGGAATATCGGGAGTTAGGCTGGCAACACGTATTGGGGTCGTCCGGTACGATTAAAACCGTGAGCAAAGTGCTGATGGAAAACGGTTATCGTGATGGGCTGATTACCGAGGGTCGCTTGCAGGATCTTGTTGAGCGTTGTTTAACCTTTCGCTCACTCAAGGCAATTCAATTAAAGGGGCTACTGGAAGAGAGGGCTGATGTATTAGTACCGGGCATTGCCATTCTCTTAGCCCTGTTTCGCACCTTCCAAATTCAATCAATGCGCTATTCTGACGGGGCATTGCGTGAAGGGGTAATGTACGGGCTGGAGCAACGTTTTCAGGTCGGCGATATTCGACAACGCACGGCAGAAGCGCTTGCCAAGCAGTTTAATATCGATCAGCAACAGGCAAACCGTGTGCGAGAAACGGCATTAAAATTATTTGCACAAGTGAAAACGTGGAAGAATAAAACACAGATCAACGAGTTGCGTTCAATGCTAAAATGGGCAAGTTTGTTGCACGAAGTCGGCATCAGCATCAACCATAACGGCGTGCATCGCCATTCCGCCTACATCATTGTAAACCGTGATCTGCCGGGCTTTGATACCGAGCAGCAGAATTTGTTGGCGAATTTAATGCGTTTTCATCTGAAGAATTTTAAACGTAGCGATTTAAGGGGCACAAGCCGTTTTCATCACCGTGATATCCTGACACTACTACGCCTCTTTCGGTTAGCGGTGTTGCTCAACCGTTCCCGCCAAGCAACCGTTGCGGCGAACCAGCTATCACTTTCTATTGAGGATAAAGTGTGGCAACTACAATTTGAGCCGGATTTTTTAAGTCAAAATCCGCTGGTTTTGGCGGATTTGGATGAAGAAGCGCAATATCTGCAGCCGCTTGGTCTGACGCTGAATGTGAGCTGACAAGCGGTCAGATGGCGGCATTGATTTGCAAAACACTCGGCGGCTAAATGTGAGCCGAGTGTTTCCCCATTAAAAATTTGATCTACCTCGCATTTTTTTATTTTGCCCCTTGTTATTCTTCCCATAACTCGATACTCTACGGAGTATATCTTCTTTTATTCTGTTTGTTACGGAGCGATTTGCTCAATAAACTCACCCCTTTATTTTTGGAGATGTTATGTTACTAGGTGATTTATCTCGTGCGGACTACGCAAACTCACTTCCCCCTGTTTTTGCCAGATTATGCGCTCGACTGAAAACGCTCGATCTGCCTAATTTACCGTTAGGTTGGCAGGATTTGGAAGCAGGTATCCGAATGAATGTGATGACCTTTGAAACTTCAGCGGCGGAAGGCAAGCAAGCGGAAATGCACCGTAAATTTATTGATATTCAGTTGTTGATCGAAGGTGAAGAGATGATTGAGTATGGGTTGAGTCAGCCGAATTTGTCATTGTATGACGACTATCGTGAAGAAGATGACTACCAATTAACGCCGGCGATCGAAAATAAAAATGAAGTGATTTTAAAACCGAATATGTTTGCGATTTTTTTACCCTTTGAGCCGCATAAACCGGGTAATGCGGTTGTTACCCATCAAACAATTAAGAAATTGGTCGTCAAAGTGCCGGTTGAATTACTAGGGGGAGCATAATGCCGGCACACGGAAAAATTTTAGACACCATAGGCGCACTACAAAATAGTCTGACTAAAACGGAAAAGAAAATCGCCAGTGCGATTTTATCTCAACCGGGCTTGTTGAACCAATGCTCGTTATCCGAAGTCGCGCATCAACTTGATGTGGGCGAGGCAACCTTTATCCGCTTTTGCCGCACGCTCGGTTTTAAAGGCTACACCGATTTTAAATTGGATCTGGCGATTGAGCTGGCAACCCAAGACAAAGAAAGTGGCACACTACTGGATACCGATGTGGCGGAAACGGATTCCCCGAAAGAGATTGCGGTGAAATTACAAACCACATTAGCAAATGTTATTGCCGAAACGGTGAATTTACTCGATTATCCGGTATTGGAAAAAGTAGTCGAAGAGCTGCGTAAAGCCAATCGCATTTTTCTCTTTGGGGTCGGTTCATCGGGGCTGACAGCCGAAGATGCCAAACACAAATTAATGCGAATTGGGCTACAAACCGATGCGGTAACCAATAACCATTTTATGTATATGCAGGCGGCATTGCTAAAAAAAGGCGATGTAGTCATCGGCATCAGCCATTCCGGTCATTCTGAAGAAACAACCAAAGCCTTGCGCATTGCCCGTGATAATAAAGCAACAACAGTGGCGATTACCCATAATTTACGCTCGCCAATTACCGAAGTGGCTCACTATGTGCTGATTAACGGCAACCGTCAAGGCAATATGCAGGGCGACTCTATCGGGACGAAAATGGCGCAACTGTTTGTTTTGGATCTCATCTATACTTTGTTGGTCAAAGCTGATCCGGACAAAGCAATACGGCAAAAGCAAAAAACGCTCAATGTCATTTTGGAACAGCGAATTAAATAACCAAGTAAGCGGTCGGATTGACAGATTTTTTTGTAAAACCGATCGCTTGCCTTCATTCATCAACTCAAGGAAAACAAAATGAAAAATCTCAAAGGTATTTTCAGTGCGTTGCTCGTTTCATTTAATGAAGACGGCACGATCAACGAAAAAGGTTTACGCCAAATTATCCGCCACAATATCGATAAGATGAAAGTGGACGGCTTATATGTTGGCGGCTCAACGGGAGAAAACTTTATGCTTTCAACCGAAGAGAAAAAGGAGATCTTCCGCATTGCGAAAGATGAAGCGAAAGACCAAGTGGCGTTGATCGCACAAGTCGGCAGCGTGAATTTAAAAGAAGCGGTAGAGTTAGGTAAATACGCAACGGCATTAGGCTACGACAGCTTATCGGCGGTTACTCCGTTCTACTATAAGTTCAGCTTCCCTGAAATCAAAAACTTCTACGAAACAATTATCCGTGAAACCGGCAGCCCAATGATTGTGTATTCTATCCCGTTCTTAACCGGCGTGAATATCGGGGTGAGCCAATTTGCCGAATTGTTTGAAAATCCGAAAATTATCGGGGTGAAATTTACGGCAGGCGATTTCTATCTCTTAGAACGTTTACGCAAAGCTTTCCCAAGTCACTTAATTTACGCCGGTTTTGACGAAATGATGCTACCGGCGGCTGTATTGGGTATTGACGGTGCAATCGGTAGCACATTCAATGTGAACGGTTTGCGGGCAAGACAAATTTTCGAGTTAGCCCAACAAGGTAAAATTAAAGAAGCCTTTGAAATTCAAAATGTTACCAATGATTTGATTGAAGGCATTTTAGCAAACGGCTTGTATCAAACCATCAAAGGATTACTTGAATGTGAAGGCGTAGAAGCGGGCTATTGCCGTGAGCCGATGACCAAATCGCTCTCTGACGAACAAAAAGCCGTTGTCAAAACTTTAAAAGCGAAATATCTTTCGTAATTATTGATTACTCCCCGCTCCCACCGAAATCACCTTACAAATGGCGTGTTTCGGTGGTTTTTTTATGACATTTTAGTAGTTATATGCTCAAATATAGGGGGATATCTCCCATCTATAATAAAATGTGGTAATGTTTACAACAATAATTGCTGTATTGATATTTGAGAAGATAAGGCAGTTTTTTTAGAATAGATATTTATGTGTAATAAAAAAGCGAGTACTGGTACTCGCTTTTTACTACGGTTGGGGAGATTACCAGTGTACGCGTAAACCTACACCGAATGCGTTGTCTTTAACTGAGCTAAGTTTTTGACCTGCATTATTATATGTTTTGGTTTCTTGGATACGACCTTCAATAAAGGTGAATACATTTTTATGGACTTTGTATTCTGTACCTAACATAAAGCGGTGTGAACGTTCTTTTTCAATTGTGGTACCTGATTCTTTTGTTTTACCGTTTAAGTAAACATAGTTACCATATACTGCAACTGCCGGAGTTACTTGGTATTTAGCACCGGTATGTAAACCGTGAGTGAATTTTCTGTTTGCACCTTCTTTATCATTTTCGAAACCGTAGTCCGCTGCAAGAGTTAAGCTATCAATGGTATAGCTTCCACCAACCATTCCAGCATCACGGTAGTGTTTAGTGCTTGTTTCTGTTGCGTAGTTATCACGAGTATAACCTGCTGCAACTTTTGCGGATTGACCTTGAGCTACATCAAATCCGTAAGTAACACCTGCACCATAGCCTGATTTTAATTTGCCAACAACAACTTCACCGTCTTTACGATCTTCAGCAAAACGGTAGTCAACACCAACTTGTAAGCCTTCAATACCTTTGTAGTCATAACGTACAACAGATTTACCTGAAGTTGTTAATGGCGTTTTAGTAACACCGTAGGTATTATCGAAACCTGCTTGTGAGATATCATCACCGATAGTTACTTGGCGACCGAAAGATACTTCACCGAATTGTTTGCTGCCTAAACCAACATAAGCACGGTGAGCATAAACATCACCAAATTCATCGGTTGTTTTTGAATTGCTTGAGAAACGTAACTCTAAACGACCGAATGCAAATAAATCGTCAGATAAGTCGTGTTTTACACGCACACCGAAACGTGAACCGTCATTTTTTAAGTTAGTATGGTTGCGTGCTTTTTCAGTTTCGTTACCATTTCCATCTTTAGTTCTTGAGCCAGAGTTATCTAACAATAGGCGGAGAGAACCGTCCACATCAACTTTAGTGCCTTCGTTTTCATACACAGTTACCGCTGATGCTGACGCTGCGAATGCTGTTACTGCTAATGCTACAAGTGTTTTTTTCATAGTGTTCACCTTAAATTTTATTTAAAGTCAAAATTACTCCCGTTAAGGTATAGAAGTAATTCTCCAAATCCGTTGCTTAATCTGACTAAAACCAAGCAACACCGATTGCGTGTGCATATTGTCAGAAAGCAAAATTTATGTCAATAGAATAGGTGGTGTTTGAATGATTTAGTTATTTTTCAATGTGTTATGTGTATTTAGGTCTGTAAAGTACATAGAGAATGTTGAAAATTAGTTAATGCAAAAAAGTGGCGGATTGTTATTAACCCATTGATTATAATTGGAAAGTTTCAATCAAACTGAAAATAGGCTCTATCCTTCAAATTTGTGAAGTAGATCACAAAATGAGAAAAATATTTGAACTTTTTTTCATCACCAAATGGTTTATGGGGATTTTCCTGCTGTTTCTAGGTGCTAAGGGATTTTGATTGACGAGTTTATGCCTGCTACATTAGTATTCCGTGCTATGGTTTTCTTATTTATCTATTGGAATGAAAACATTTCTTGATACGATTGAGCAACAGTTTGCAGCATTTTTACCCTATTCTAATTATAGGGTGAGTGTGCCGGAAGCACTTTTTGAGCGTTCACAGGGAGAGATGAGAGAGTTTGTTGCTGAGTTACAAGAAACTGCTAAGCGACTGGTTCAACAGCGTGATTCTCTTTATGCCGAGCTTTATGCGAAACGGTTAATTTTGCAGTTTGATGCGTTACAAAAAGCGTTAGATAAATTGCAGGCAGCAGATCAAGATAAACCGTTCCAATCGTCTTATCGTTTTGCCCGAAATATTCATCAGCTTCCCGTTGAAAAACGGTTGATGGAGTATAAGAAAGCCTTACGAGCATTGAATGAAAAATTGAGCTGGCTGACCGAGCAGAGTTATCAATGTAACGATGAGGCACAAAGACAGGACTATATCGCACAAATTCAGGAAACAGAGTACCGTAAGCAGAAATGCTTGCAGGCAATTGAGGCATTAGAATAAACAAAGGGCGGATTTTACCGCCCTGTTTGATA
This sequence comes from Muribacter muris, assembly GCF_004569585.1. Taxonomy (NCBI): domain Bacteria; kingdom Pseudomonadati; phylum Pseudomonadota; class Gammaproteobacteria; order Pasteurellales; family Pasteurellaceae; genus Muribacter; species Muribacter muris. The sequence continues at coordinate 10,365 of NZ_SPPA01000004.1, forward strand.
GTTAATTACCGGAAATCTTTAATTTTTCCAATAAAATTGAACCGGTTTGAATATTGGAACGATGTTCAACGTCATCGGCAACGGCGACTAAATTATTAAACATATCTTGGAGTTGGCCGGCAATCGTGATTTCGGCAACGGGATATTGGATTTCGCCGTTTTCGACCCAAAATCCTGCAGCCCCTCGAGAGTATTCTCCCGTTACCCCATTTATAGCGCTACCGAGCATTTCGGTAACGAGTAGTCCTGTCCCCATTTCGCGAAGTAAGCTATTCAGACCGCCTGAATGGTTCGGCTTCACCAACCAGTTATGAATACCGCCGGCGTGGCCTGTTGTCTGCATTCCCAGTTTTCTCGCACTGTATGAGGTGAGCAGATAGGTTTGCAAGATCCCGTTTTGAATAATTTGTTGATCTCGGGTGTAAACGCCTTCGCTATCGAAGGGCGAGGAAGCAAGTTGGCGGGCGAGGTGAGGACGTTCGATTATCTCAAACCAGCTCGGCAAAATTTGCTCGCCGAGTTTATCTTGCAAAAAGCTTGCTTTACGATATAACGCACCACCGCTGATGGCACCGGCTAAATGTCCGATTAAACCGGTAGCGATGTCGTTATAAAAAATAACCGGCACTTCGCAGGTGGCCAGTTTTTGGGGATTAAGCCGCTCTACCGCTTTTTGGGCGGCTTGCTTGCCGACCCATTCCGGTGAGGCAAGGCAGTCAAATTCACGGGAAATGGTGTATTCGTAGTCCCGTTCAAGCTGATCTTGATAGGCGGAGATGATACTGCAAGAGAGGGAATAGCGGCTGGATAGATAGCTTTGTAGCATTCCGTGGGTATTGCCGTAAACACGGATACCGCTGTGAGAGTTGAACGTTGCTCCATCGCTGTTGACAATTCGCTCATCGCTTGCCAAAGCGTGATGCTCTGTTTCAGCGGCGAGTTCAACGGCTTGGTCAACCTCAATCTCTGCATGGTGATAAAGCGCTAAATCCGGCGGATTAAACGCCATTAGGGCTTCATCGGCAAGTCCGCTACATTCGTCCTCAGAAGTATATTTTGCAATCGCAAGGGCGGATTCGACCGCTTGTTGAATGGATTGGGGCTGTAAGTCGGAAGTGGACGCATTACCTTTACGCTTACCCAGATAAACCGAGATACCGAGCGAACCGTCATTGTTAAACTCAATATTTTCCGTCTGCTCTAAACGGGTAGAAACGGATAATCCCGCGACTTTGGTAACGCCGACTTCGGCGGTTGCTCCTGCTTTTTGGGCATAGTCGAGCGCAATTTCCACCGCATTGCGCAGTTGTTGCTCTTGCTGTTGAAGTTCTGTTTGACTGATTAACGCCATTTTTCTTCCTTTTGGTCGTGTACAGGCGGTTGGTTGAGGGGAAAATCTTGCAAAAAATCTCGGCTAACCGACCGCTTGATAATGAAATTCCGCTCATTTTACCTTAATTTTCTGCTAAACTAGCCACAATTTTTTGAATGAAGGATACAGAATGGCGAGAAAGCAACGTAATGAGATTGATTGGACGGATGATGAGGAAGAGATCATTTGGGTCAGCAAAAGTGAGATTAAACGAGATGCGGAGCAGCTTAAAAAGCTGGGCGAAAGTTTGATTGGGCTGAATGCGGTGAATTTAGCGAAAATGCCGCTGCAAGAGAATATCCGAGAGGCGATTGAGCTGGCGCAGCGGTTAAGATTAGAGGCGCGCCGCCGCCAAATTCAATATATCGGCAAGTTATTGCGGAGCGTTGATCCTGAGCCTATTCAAGAAGCGTTGGATAAGGTCGAAAACCGTCATAATCAGCAACAGGCATTGTTTCATAAACTTGAATTGGTACGGGATCAATTAGTCGCGCAAGGCGATGAGGCATTAAGTGCGTTGATTGAGGAATATCCGACGTTGGATCGTCAGCATTTGCGTCAGCTAATTCGGGCGGCACAAAAAGAAAAACAAGCCAATAAACCTCCTAAAAATTACCGTGAAATTTTTCAATATTTAAAATCAATGATTGTGGAGCAGTAGGAAACTCAATGGAAACTCTCTTTTATTTGCATATTGGTTTGGCGTATGTCAGCCTGATGTTATTATTGTTGCGTGGGGTATTGTCGGCAAGAAAGGTTGAATGGCGACAATATAAATTGTTAAAAATTGCACCGCACATTGTCGATACCTTTTTATTTGCAACGGGGATCGGGATTTTCGTGTGGTTTGGGTTGGAACTGCAAGCGTGGATGTTTGCCAAACTCTTTTTCTTGGTAATGTATATTCTGTTTGCCGCTAAAGCCTTTAAGAAAAACCAACCTTTTTCGCTCAAGCATTTCATCTTAGCGGTGGTGAGCTTTATGATGATAATGCTGGTCGCTACCGTAAAATAGCTAAAAAATCCGCAGAACGCTGCGGATTTTTTTATGTTCAAACAGTCTTAATCTGCCTTTACTTATATGAATGCAAACGTGGTAGAAATCACACTAGCGTCCGCAGGTAAAGCATAGCGAAACGATATGCCGTCATAACGGACGCAAGCATTGTATCCCTACGATTTTTGAGGAAAATCGTTTGCCTAACAATAGGGCAGGTTTATTTGGCTAAAACCGTTTTTAAGGCACTGCCGATATCGGCAAGGCTACGCACGGTTTTTACACCTGCAGCTTCAAGGGCGGCAAATTTTTCGTCTGCCGTGCCTTTGCCGCCGCTGATGATTGCACCTGCGTGTCCCATACGTTTGCCTTTTGGTGCGGTAACGCCGGCAATATAACTAACGACTGGTTTGGTTACGTACTCTTTAATAAAGGCTGCCGCTTCTTCCTCTGCCGAACCACCGATTTCGCCGATCATCACGATAGCTTCTGTTTCCGGATCATCTTGGAACAGCTTGAGAATATCAATGAAGTTTGAGCCCGGAATCGGGTCGCCGCCGATACCGACACAAGTCGATTGTCCAAAACCTTCATCGGTGGTTTGCTTAACCGCTTCATAAGTGAGCGTACCGGAGCGAGAGACAATCCCGATTTTCCCTTTCTGGTGAATATGCCCCGGCATAATACCGATTTTACATTCATCAGGGGTAATCACACCCGGGCAGTTCGGCCCGATCATTCGCACACCCGTTTGATTGAGGCGTTGTTTGACTTGCAACATATCAAGGGTTGGAATGCCTTCGGTGATACAAATCACAAGCTCAATACCGGCGTCAATGGCTTCTAAAATTGCATCTTTACAGCCGGGGGCGGGTACATAGATTACCGTTGCCGTTGCACCGGTCGCTTCGACCGCTTCACGCACGGTATTGAAGACCGGTAAGCCTAAATGCGTCGTGCCGCCTTTACCCGGCGATACGCCGCCGACTAATTGCGTGCCGTATGCGAGTGCTTGTTCTGAGTGGAATGTGCCTTGTCCGCCGGTAAAACCTTGGCAGATTACTTTTGTGTCTTTGTTGATTAAAATCGCCATTGTTTCCCCCTATTGATTAGCAGCGGCTTTCACGGCAAGTTGTGCCGCATCGGTTAATGTGGTTGCGGCAATGATATTTAAACCGCTATTTGCAAGGATTTCACGGCCTAACGGTGCGTTGTTTCCTTCTAAACGTACCACGACCGGCACGCTAACGCCCACTTCATTGACGGCTGCAATGATACCCTCTGCGATTAAATCACAACGCACAATCCCGCCGAAAATATTGACCAATACCGCTTTCACTGCTTTGTCGGATAAGATGATTTTGAAGGCCTCTGCAACACGCTCTTTGGTTGCGCCGCCGCCGACATCGAGGAAGTTTGCCGGCTGACCGCCGTGTAGTTTCACAATATCCATCGTGCCCATTGCTAGACCTGCACCGTTTACCATACAGCCGATATCGCCTTCAAGGGCAACATAGTTGAGCTGGTGGGATTCGGCAAGGGCTTCACGCGGGTCGTCTTGGCTCGGATCTTGCATCGCTACTAAGGCAGGCTGGCGATAGAGTGCATTGCTATCGACAACGATTTTGGCATCTAAGCAGAGAAGATTGCCTTCTTTGGTGGTAACAAGCGGGTTTACCTCAAGTAATGCGAGATCTTTTTCAACGAACATTTTCGCCATTTGCACGAAAATATGGGCAAATTGTTTGATTTGATCACCTTTTAAGCCGAGCTTAAACGCTAATTCACGCCCTTGGTACGGCATTCCGCCGACTAACGGATCGATCGCCATTTTGTGCAATAAATGTGGGGTTTTCTCCGCCACTTCTTCGATATTCACGCCGCCTTCGGTTGAAACCATAAAGACAACCCGTTGCGACGCACGATCTAACACTGCGCCTAAATAAAGCTCACGATCAATATTCGAGCCTTCTTCAATATAAATAGTATTGACCGGCTGACCGTTGGCATCGGTTTGGAAGGTAACCAAACGTTTACCGAGCCATTGCTCGGCAAAGGCTTTCGCTTCGGCTTCGTTTTTAACTAATTTCACTCCGCCGGCTTTGCCCCGTCCACCTGCGTGTACTTGGCATTTCGCCACCCACAAGTCGCCGCCGAGTTTTTTGACGGCTTCGCCCGCTTCGGCAGCAGTTTGGCAAGGAATCCCTTGGCTCACAGGTAATTTGTATTCAGCAAAAATTTGCTTACTTTGGTATTCGTGTAAATTCATAGTGTTTCCTTTGTTTTATGATAAAGGCTTTATAATTCGGTTTGGTAAGCGGTGCGTACCGCTGCGAGATTTGCAAAAAATCTCAAATAACAGACCGCTTGCACAAACAAGCGGTCTTTTGGATTAAATTTCCAGTAATAAGCGTGTCGGATCTTCCAATAAATCTTTAATTGCGACTAAGAAGCCGACCGATTCACGTCCGTCAATTAAGCGGTGATCGTAGCTGAGTGCCAGATACATCATCGGGCGGATCACCACTTCACCGTTAATCGCAACCGGGCGATCTTTGATGGCGTGCATCCCTAAAATCGCACTTTGTGGCGGGTTGATGATCGGGGTGGACATCAATGAACCGAATACGCCACCGTTGGTAATGGTAAAGTTACCGCCGGTTAAGTCTTCTACGGTTAATTTGCCGTCCCGTCCTTTTTCCGCTAAGGCTTTAATGGATTTTTCAATTTCTGCCATACTGAGTTTGTCGCAATCACGCAAGACCGGCGTAACCAGACCGCGCGGGGTAGAAACGGCGATACTCACATCAAAATAGTTATGGTAAACCACATCATCGCCGTCAATAGAGGCATTGACTTCCGGATAGCGTTTGAGGGCTTCCACGACAGCCTTAATGTAGAAAGACATAAAACCTAGACGCACGCCGTGTTGTTTTTCAAATTTTTCGCCGTATTGTTTACGCAGGGTCATAATCGGCTGCATATCCACTTCGTTGAAAGTGGTGAGCATTGCGGTGGTGTTTTTGGCTTCAAGCAGACGTTCGGCAATACGTTTACGCAAGCGGGTCATTGGCACGCGTTTTTCGCTACGGGCAGCGTAGGCAACGGTGCTGACGGTATTTTCCGCTTTTTCCGCCACTTTAGCGGTACGTTTGGCGAGTGCCGCTTCCACATCTTCACGGGTAATTCTGCCGCCTACGCCCGTGCCTTTAATCTCTTCGGCGTTGAGATCGTGCTCGGCAAGTAAGCGGCGGATCGCCGGACTTTGCGATTCGGCATCGCTGTGATCGTGTTCAATCGCAGCGGATTTACGATCTGCCGGCGTTGCTTCATTTGCTTGCGTTAGGGTAGCAGGGCTGACATCACCCGCTTGTGCGGTGGATAAAATGCCCAGCACTTGTTTGCTGATAACGGTTGCACCTTCGTCTTGTGCAATTTCGCTGATCACGCCATCGCTGGTTGCAGGGACTTCTAATACCACTTTGTCCGTTTCAATTTCAACGATGACCTCATCACGTTTAACGCTGTCGCCCACTTTTTTATGCCAAGTGGCAACCGTTGCGTCAGCCACCGATTCAGGGAGATCCGGAACAAGAATTTCGATAGTCATAATAGGTTTCCTTTTAATCTTCGTTCACCAATCGGGACACACGGGGTGTGTCCGCTGTTTTACAAAATAGTGTGTATAACTGACCGCTTGCGTGCGGGTTAAGCGATAGTTAAGGCATCGCTGACCAGTTGTTTTTGCTGCTGTGTATGCAATGACATATAGCCGACCGCAGGAGAGGCGGAAGCAGGACGTCCGGCATATTTGAGTTTGGCATTATCTGCAATCGAAGCCTCAAAATTGTGCTTGCTGCAATACCACGCCCCTTGGTTGAGCGGCTCTTCCTGACACCAAACGAAATCGGTAACGTGTGCATACGGCTCAAGGGCTTTTTTCACATCATCGTGCGGATACGGATAGAGTTGTTCAATCCGAATGATTGCCACATCTGTTTGGTTGTTTTGGCGGCGCTGTTCAAGCAGATCGTAATAGACTTTACCGGAGCACATTACCACCCGTTTGACCTGCGCAGAATCGAGTTTATCAACCTCACCGATGACATTCTGAAACTCGCCGTTGACTAATTCATCAAGGCTGGATACCGCCAATGGATGACGCAGTAAGGATTTCGGCGAGATCGCGACAAGCGGTCGGCGCATTTTGCGTAGTGCTTGGCGGCGCAGCATATGGTAAACCTGTGCTGGCGTGGATGGGATACAGACTTGCATATTTTGCTCGGCACAAAGCTGTAAATAGCGTTCTAGGCGTGCTGAGGAGTGCTCCGGCCCCTGACCTTCGTAGCCGTGCGGTAATAGCATTACCAAGCCGCACATTCTGCCCCATTTTTGTTCGCCGGAGCTGATAAATTGGTCGATAACAATTTGTGCACCGTTGGCAAAATCACCAAATTGGGCTTCCCAAATGGTTAAGGTTTTCGGGTTAGTGGTGGCATAGCCGTATTCAAAGGCTAAAACCGCCTCTTCGCTTAATACCGAATCCCACACTTCAAAACGCCCTTGATTGCTGTGTAATTGGGTGAGCGGCACATAGCCTGTACCGTCATTTTGGTTATGAATGACGGCGTGGCGGTGGAAGAATGTGCCACGACCGGCATCTTCACCGGAAAGGCGAACGTGCGTCCCTTCGTCTAGCAGGGTGGCGTATGCCATTGTTTCTGCCATTCCCCAGTCAAATAATTTATTGCCTTGATACATTTCTCGGCGGTCTTTGTAAATTTTTTCGACCCGAGAGTGTGGGCGTACGCTGTCCGGATATTCGCATACCCGTTTGGCAAGGGTTAGGAAACGGGCTTGTGGGAAGGTATTTTCATACGGATCAGTCCATTCATAGTTGAGATATTGCAACCAATCCATTGTGGCGGTGTCCATTTCACGCCATTCCGACACGACCCGTTCGCCGTTATCTAGCGCATCACGGTAGAGGTTAATCATCTCAATTTCATCATCATTGGTGATCACCCCTTCATTGATAAGACGGTCGGCATAGACTTTGCGTGGTGTCGGGTGTTTTTTGATAAGTCCGTACATCATCGGCTGCGTGGCTAACGGCTCGTCCGCTTCGTTATGACCGTGGCGGCGGTAAGAGATTAAGTCAATGAAAATATCCCGTTTGAATAACGCACGGTATTCAACCGCCATCCTTGCTGCAAAGGCAACCGCTTCCGGATCATCGCCGTTAACGTGAATGATTGGCGCTTGGATCATTTTGGCAATGTCGGTGCAGTATTCGGTTGAGCGGGTATCGTTTGGGTTAGAGGTCGTAAATCCGATTTGGTTGTTAATGACCACCCGAATCGTACCGCCTACCCGGTAGCCCCGTGCATTTGACATATTCAGGGTTTCTTGTACCACGCCTTGTCCTGCAACGGCGGAGTCGCCGTGAACGGTAATCGCCAATACTTTTTCCCGCTCGGTATCGTTAATACGGGTTTGTCTTGCGCGTACCGAACCGATCACCACCGGGCTGACGATTTCTAAATGGGACGGGTTGAACGCAAGAGCAAGATGCACTTTTTTGTCATCAACGGCAAAATCCGATGAAAAACCTTGGTGGTATTTCACATCGCCTGTGCGGTGGGTTTCGGCGTGCTTGCCGGCAAATTCATCGAACAATTCTGCCGGTTTTTTGCCGAGAACATTGACGAGCATATTCAAACGCCCACGGTGTGCCATTCCCATTACCACATCGGTCATTCCTTGGCGGCTGGCGTGGCGGATAATCTCTTTCATTAACGGAATAAACGCATCGCTGCCTTCAAGGGAGAAACGTTTTGCACCGGGGAATTTCGCCCCTAAATAACGCTCTAGCCCGTCTGCCGCCGTCAGCTCTTTTAATAAGTTGAGCTTTTCTTCTTTTGAAAAGAGCGGTTTATTCAGCACGCTTTCCATTTTGGCTTGCAGCCATAATTTTTGTTCCATATCCTGAACGTGCATAAACTCAAGCCCGATGCTGCCGCAATAGGTTTCTTTGAGTGCATCGGCAAGCTCGCTCAGTTTGATCGTTTCTTTATTGTAAACATAACGCCCGATATTAAAGGTTTCGTCCAGATCTTGTTCGCTAAAACCGTGGTGGCGGTAATCCAACTCCGGCACTTGCGAGGTTTTCCAGCGGTAGTAGTTAAGCGGGTCGAGTTTCGCTTCCAAATGCCCACGGAAACGGTAAGCATTGATGAATTGTAACACTTTGACCAGTTTCGCACTGGCTTCAGGATCGATGACGCTGACCGCTTCCGAACGTTGCTCACGGGCTAAACGGCGGAAGTAATCCCGCACGGTAGAGTGGGGCTGCTCGGCTTTTTGAGCTTGAGGCAGTTGGGCAAAAATGGTTTTCCAACTGTCATCGACACTGTCAGGATCGTCAAGATACTGCTCATAGATTTCTTCAACATAAGATTGATTAGCGCCGCCGAGAGCGGTGGACGCAAACCATTCATCAAAATTGTTATGTTGCATACAGACCTAACCTTATTGAGATGTTTACAAAATTTGCACTGATTGCCGAATATTGGGCAAACAGGCGACACATTCCCGTCATTGACGGACGAATGTTACCGAATAATGCCTATTATGCCTGAAATTCAAATCTAAAACTGTGAAGTAAGTCTGATTTTTACATTTTGTTCACAAAAAATTAAACAAAAAAGGCGTTTGGGCAAACCTCGGTGAAGCTGTGATAACTGAAATGTAAGACAAGCGGTCGGTTTTGTCAGATTTTTTGCAATATCATATAGCGGTTGCACAGCGCTGAATATTTGCCCATCGGTAGGGAGGCTCTGCGCCCAACTGATTTTCGGAGAGGACACACTCGTGTCCCTAGAGTTTGATGAAATACAATGGCGACCTCAACCGAATATTTGCAATATTTCCCTGCCAACCGACCGCTTGCATTAAAAAATCGTGCCGCCGAGTTTGATTGCATATAGAAAGAGGCTGGCGGCGATGCCGTACATTATCAATCCGGTGAGGGTGTCGAGAATTTGCCAAGTTCGCTGATTTTGAAAATAGCCGGCTAATTTGCCGGCAGCAAAGCCTAAACCGAAGAACCATAAAAAAGAGCAGGTGAGTGTCCCGAGTAAAAAGGTGATTTTTTCCTCGAAAGTCAGCGTGCCGCCAATACCGCCGACAATCACAACCGTATCAATATAAACGTGGGGATTGAGTAAGGTGATGGCGAGGGTAATCATTACCGCTTTTTTTAAGCTCGCTTTGAGCGTTTGACCACCGACAAGCAGTTGGCTCGTACCTCGGTAAGCACTGATAAACGAGCGGCTGCCGTAACTCAACAGGAAAATCCCACCGAATAAGGCTAACCCGAAACTGAAGAGCGGTGATTGGGAAATCAGGCTGCCCAAGCCGAGTACGCCGAGGGTCATCAGCACCACATCGCAGAAAAAGCAGATAAAGGCAATCCAAAAAACGTGCTGTTTTAAAATGCCTTGTTTGAGCAGAAAGGCGTTTTGTGCGCCGATAGAAACAATCAGCCCAAAACAGACTACGAAACCGTGTAAAAATGTATCCATAATGTTTTCTCCCTATAAACAAGCGGTTAATTATACTGAATTTTTTGCAAAAATTAGGGTATAATCCGCAAAATTTTACTCCCTGTTTGCGAAGGAATATCTTATGCCACATCTTAACGAAAATGAATCCTGTATTGTGATTGCGATCGCCGGTGCGTCTGCCTCCGGAAAGAGTTTGATTGCCTCCACTATCTATAAAGAATTGAAAGCGGAATTGGGGCAGGACGATATTGGGATTATTTCGGAAGATGCGTATTACCGTGATCAGAGCCATTTGGCAATGGAGGAGCGGGTGAAAACCAATTATGACCACCCGAATTCAATGGATCACGCCTTGTTGGTGTCGCATTTGAAAGCGTTGAAACAAGGGCAATCGGTGGAGATTCCGGAGTATGACTATGCCGAGCATAACCGTAAAAAAACGGTAACGCATTTTTCGCCGAAACGGGTGATTATTTTGGAAGGCATTCTATTGCTGACCGATGAGAAAATCCGCAATGAATTGAATGTGTCTATTTTTGTCGATGCGCCGTTGGATATTTGTTTTATCCGCCGTTTACAACGGGATATGCAAGAGCGGGGCAGAACGATGGAGTCGGTGGTAAATCAATATCGGGCAACGGTGCGACCAATGTTCCTGCAATTTGTCGAACCCTCTAAACAATATGCGGATATTATTGTGCCGAAAGGGGGTAAAAACCGTATTGCTATCAATATCTTAAAAGCACAGATCAAACAGTTGCTCAAGCAAAAATAGGAGAGCCGTATGCGTTTATGCGACAGTGATATTGAACGTTATTTAGATGAAGGGATTATTGCCCTTACGCCTCGTCCGGCGAATGAAAAGATCAACGGTGCGACCATTGATGTACGTTTGGGCAACTCTTTTCGGGTGTTTCGTGAGCATTCCACCCCTTATATTGATTTGAGCGGGCCGAGAGAGGAAGTTACCGCTCAACTTGAGCGGGTGATGAGCGAAGAAATTTTAATTGGCGAGGATGAAGCCTTTTTCCTGCATCCCGGTGAGCTGGCGTTGGCAACGACTCTGGAATCGGTAAAATTGCCGGCGAATATTGTCGGCTGGCTGGACGGACGTTCTTCCCTTGCCCGCCTTGGTTTAATGGTACACGTTACCGCTCACCGCATCGATCCGGGTTGGGAAGGAAAAATTGTGCTGGAGTTCTTCAACGCAGGCAAACTGCCGCTTGCCCTAAGACCAAATATGGCGATCGGGGCATTGAGCTTTGAAATTCTTAGCGGTGATGCCCAACGCCCTTATAATGCCCGCAAAGATGCAAAATATAAAAACCAACAAAGTGCGGTATCAAGCCGAATCAATGAAGACGGCTAATTGACAATGTAAAATGAGCGGGGAACGAAGTTCCCCTTTTTTATAGGCTATGTAACCAAATTTGTCGTGATTGCCGATTTCACAATGTCAATCCCCTGTTTATAGCGTTCAATAAATCGTTGATAACCTTCAACAATGGTTTTTTCCGGATAAATTAAGTTGAGCTTAGTTTGATTAAAAATATACGCGTCCAAATAATCTTCTAAGGACATACTGTCTGATTTAGCGAGAAAATTAGCCAATAGCGCAATGCCCCAAGCGCCACCGTTTGAGGCGGTATCCATTGTGGCAAGCGGGATATTCAGGGCGGAGGCAAGGATTTTTTGGGCAACGTTTTCCGTTTTGAAAATACCGCCATGTCCTAAAATGCGATCGATCGCGACATTTTCTTGCTCAATTAAAATATCCATTCCAAGCTTCATTGCACCGAATGCGGTATAGAGGTGGGTACGCATAAAGTTAGCAAGGTGAAATTGTGCATTGGTGGGGTGTAGAAAGAGTGGGCAGCCTTTGGTGAGCCCGACATTGTGTTCGCCCGAATAAAATCCGTAAGAGAGGAGATTACCGCAGTCGGCATCGCCTTCTAATGCGTGGCGAAACAGTGTTTCATAGAGTTCCTCCGTGTAAACTTTGACGCCGAATAATTGCAGGCATTCACCGAGTAGATTGACCCACGCATTGATGTCGGAGGTACAGTTTTGAGCGTGTGCCATTGCGACTAATTTTCCGGCAGGTGTTGTAACAATATCCAGCTCGGCATAGGTCTTGGATAAGGCTTTTTCCAGTACGATCATCGCAAAGGCAGATGTGCCGGCAGAGATATTGCCGGTTTTCTCTTTGATGCAGTTTGTGGCAATCATCCCTGTACCGGCATCCCCTTCGGGGGCACAAAACGGGATACCTGCTTGTAGATTGCCGGTCGGGTCAAGTTTTTTAGCACCGCAAGCGGTTAGTTGTCCGGCTTTTTGCCCAGCAATTTTAACGTTAGGGAGTAACTGTTCCAGCGTCCAAGGGTAGTGGTCTTGTTCAATAAGACGGTTGAATTGAGCAAGCATTGTGCGGTTGTAATCAAGTAAGCCCGTATCAATCGGGAACATTCCTGATGCATCACCAATACCAAGACATTTTTCGCCGGTTAGTTGCCAATGAACATAGCCCGATAAGGTGGTGAGATAATCAAGCTGATAGAGGTGAGGCTCTTGATTGAGAATGGCTTGGTATAAATGGGCAATACTCCAACGTTGAGGGATCGGATATCCAAACCGTTCGGTTAATGTTTCGGCAGCTTGTAGCGTCATATTATTACGCCACGTCCGAAATGGCACGAGCTGATTGCCGGCTTTATCAAAGGCAAGATAGCCGTGCATCATTGCACTGATACCGATAGCCTGTGCCGTTTTGATAACCGTGCGGTATTTCTCTTTGACAGTCTGTTGTAAATCGCCGAAAGCCAGTTGTAATGTCTGCCAAATTTCGCTTTGATGGTAAGTCCAAATACCGTCAATGAAATGATTTTCCCAGTCTGCGCCGCCGGTAGCGAGAATGACGCCTTGCGGATTGATTAGAACGGCTTTAATGCGGGTTGAACCTAATTCAATCCCAATAATAATATTGCCTGAATCAATCTCTATTTTTTCATTTTGCATTGTAAACTCCTATTTGAATAAACGGCTTTTTCTAAAAAGATAAATAAAATCAGTAGTGTTCCCCACAATATCATTGTGATATAGCTACTGATACCAAGCATATTTAAACCGCTTTCAATCATTTGTAATAGAATGAGTGCTAGGATAATGCCGATGAGTTTACCTTTCCCGCCGTCAGGATTTATACCGCCTAATACGGCGGCTAAGATGGAAATCAATAAATAAGAGTCCCCATAAGATGCTTTTGCCGAGTTTAATTTTGATGTCATCAATATTGCGGCAAAGGTGCAAAGTAGTGAAGAAAGAATATAAACAATGATGATCACTTTTTGGGTATGAATGCCGGAATAGAAGGTGGCTTTTTCGTTGTTACCGATAAAATAAATTGATTTGCCTAAGGTGGTTTTTTCTAAGATAAACCAAACACAAAAGAAGAGTATTAAACATACTAAGATAGGGATCGGAATGTAAAAGAGGGAAGAGGCATTGAGCGTTAATAGATGATGAGGGAGATTGGAGATAGTCGAGCCATTGGTGAATAAAATATTTAAGCCGTTAATCAGTGTCATTGTACCAAGTGTCGCTAAAATGGGAGAGACTTTAATAATAGCGATTAAGCTGCCGTTCAATAAACCGATCAGAGCTGCACATACTCCGCTTAGCCCAATAGCTAGGAATAGAAACAGCGGGCTTTCATTTTGAGTAACCAAATAGGCGATAATCAATGCACTGCTATTCATTGTGGCAATGATAGAGAGATTGATACCGCCGGTTATCATTGGAATGGACATTGCGAGCGTTAGAATACCGAGAATCGCCACTTGTGATGCCATTGATTGAAAGTGATCTATCGACCAAAAAAGCTCGGGAATAAGGATTGAAAATAGGGATAGCGCTAAAATAAATAATAAGCAGAGGTATTTTGTCGGGCGATCAATATAGCGTTTCATTCTGTTTTCCTTATTTTTTATGTTGTGCGAGAGCGGTTAAACTAATACTTAAAATCATAATGCAACCGGTAATAACCATCTGCCAGTAAGATGAGACATTTAATAAATTCAGACCGTTTTGAATCATTGCAACTAATGCCACGCCCATTACCGTGCCGGATAATGTGCCTTTGCCGCCCGTTAGGCTTGCTCCGCCTAATACAACGGCTGTGAGTACGGTTAATTCGTAGCCTAACAGAGAATCCGGTGCGACCGATTGCACCGTATAAGACTGAACAACGCCGGCAACACCTGCCATTATGCCCATATAGCCGTAAGCGAGAATATGCAATTTCAGCAAATTAAAGCCGATTCTCAGTGTGGATTCTTTATTTCCGCCCAGTGCGTAGATTTGTCGCCCCAGACTGGCTTTATTTAATAAGAGATGAGTTATCAGAATAACGCAGAGCATCACAATAATTTGAAAAGATAGCCCGTATTCTATGCCTTCTGCTGTGGTGTGTTTAAAGAGAATATATTCCTGTTGAAACCAGTGTGGAAAATCATACAGCCAAACCCCTTTCGTAACATAAAGCAGAGCGCCATAAAAGATATTAAGTGTCGAAATCGTAATAATAATGGCGGGTACGGCTAATTTATGAATAATAACGGCATTGAGCATACCAAATAAACACCCCACCAAGATTGCGATGGCAAAAACACCGATTAAGCCGATATGATAATGCTGAATAATAGAAATCATTACATATTGGGCAATAATCGTAATCGCCGGAAAGGAAATATCAATACCGCCTGCAATTAAAACGACAAGTAATCCGCAGGCAAGTATCATTAACATTGCATAATTATTAAAAATATCGTAGATATTTTCGATGGTTAAAAAATCGTGTGTGAATAAACTCAATAGCCCAAATAGCACGAGTAACGTTAAAAATAAAATACGGTTATTTAGATTTTTCATAAACAATATCCTCAATAGCCTGTTCTGTACAATCGCTTGGGCGAAACTGTGCCGTTATTTTGCCTTTATTCATTACAAATACCCGATGGCTATGGTAATAGGCCTCCTCAATTTCATCGGTAATAAAAATAACTGAAATCCCTTTTTCGGACAGTGTTTGAATAATATGAAAAATCCCCGCTTTATTGGCGACATCAACCCCAATCGTTGGCGAATCTAAAATCATCACTTGGGGCGAAACGGCTAACCACTTGGCAATAGACACTCGCTGGGCATTACCGCCCGATAATGTATTGACGGCTAAATCCGCATCGGCGGCTTTAATCTTGAGCTTTTCAATAAGCGTTTGGCTTAATCGGCGGGCAGATTGGTTTTGGATAATATTAAATCTGTCGGTGAGACGTTGAAGCACGGTTGAAATTATATTGTGATGGATGGATTCTGCCATTATCAGTCCGGTATTCATTCGATCTTCCGAAACGTACACAATCCCTTTGGCGATCGCTTGGCGGTTATTTTTTAAGGAAATCCGTTGCCCGTTCAGCCTGATTTCACCACAATCCGGTTGAGTAATGCCGAATAAACTCAAACAGAGCTCGGTACGTCCTGATCCTAATAGACCGACTAACGAAATAATTTCACCTTGTTTAAGCGAGAAATCAATCTGTTGATATTGATGGGCGAGACAGAGATTTTTAACCTCAAGTACTGTCGGCGTTTGCAAAAAATCGGGCGGATCTAACCGCTTTTGATGTAATGTAAGACCGGTCATCAAAAAGGTCAGGCGTTTTTCGTCCACCTCTTGAATCGGGTATTCACCAACCTTACTACCGTCTTTTAGCACTAACACCGTGTCGGAAACGGTCAGCATTTCTTTTAAGCGGTGGCTGACAAAAATGATGCTGATCCCCTTACTTTTCAACTTAAGCACAATATCCAGTAAATAATGGACTTCGTGAGCGGTTAAAGAGGCGGTCGGCTCGTCCATTATCAATAAGCGGGCATTTTGGGCTAAGGCTCGGCAAATTGCGACCAGTTGCTGCTGGGCAATCGGGAGATCTTCAACGTTAGCGGTTAAATCTAAGGTTGCATTGATGCTATCCAGTGCATTTTGAGCAATGTCTCGGATCGCTTTCGGCTTAACGATCCCAAATTGGCGGTAATGATTGATGGCAATATTCTCCGCAACACTTAAATTAGGAAATAAAGCGAGATCCTGATAGATAACTTGGATACCTTGCTCAATAGCGGTTTTAGGGGTTAATTGCGTATGCAATGTTGAACCAATCCGAATTTCCGCACCGCTATCCGGTTGGTAAACGCCGGATAGAATTTTGATTAAGGTCGATTTGCCGCAGCCGTTTTGACCGCATAGGCATAGTGCTTCGCCGTCATTTAAACGAAGATCGACTTGATTAAGTGCTTTGACACCGCCAAAGGTTTTGCTGATGTTGTGCATTGAAATAAAGGGCATAATGACTTCCTGGTTATTGATGAGAGCAAGCGTATCCGGATAAAAGCGGATAACAAGCGGTCTGTTATCCGCTCTTTTTTGTAAAAGTGTGATGAATCACTTGTCGATCTTCGATCAATAGAGGCTGTCGATATTCTCTTGCGTAACTTTCAGCACTTTATGGAATTGTAATAATTTTTTGGTGTGATCGACTTTGGCTTTGCCAATATGAGGAATTACTAATCCGTCTTCAATCGCTTCGCCTTTTAGCACTTTAGCAGCCACGGCAGCTAAAGCATAGCCGGCATTTGCCGGATCGTAAGTGATCCCCATTGTAATATTACCGCTTTTAATCAGGGCGGCGGCTTGCGATGGAATCATCATTCCAAATACATTGAGTTTTCCTTTCAAGCGTTTTTCTTTGACGGCTAAGCCTGCACCAATCGGGCCTTGTGAGCCGAATGAAACGACGGCTTTCAGATCCGGGTGGGCTTTGACCAAATCAATCGTGGTGCGGCGGGCATCATTGATATTTTCAGCAACGGGCATTCTACTGGTTACTTCAAACATTTCAGGGTAGTGAGCTTGTTGATATTGAATAAATAAATCCGCCCAAAGATTGTGTTGCGGAACGGTTAAACCACCGACATAGATCACATAACCGCCTTTTCCGCCTAGTGATTTGGCAACTTCTTCGACATAATCCGATGCAAACCGGGCATTATCAATGACTTCGATGTCCCAATCGGCACTGGGCTGCCCGACAGATTCATTAGTTAAGACGACAATACCTTGCTGTTTGGCTTTTTTCAGTACCGGCTCTAATGCACTGGCATCGTTAGGTACAATGGAAATGGCTCGCACTTTTTTGGTGATTAAATCCTCAATCAATTTCACTTGCTGGGGTGCATCGGTATTTGCAGGCCCGACTTGGTAGGCATTGATATTATTATCTTTACCCGCTTGTACAACGCCTTCCGCCATCCGATTGAACCAAGGCATACCGTCAATTTTGGCGATGTTCACAACATCATTGGCAAGTAGACTACTGCTGAAGCCAAGGGTGAATAGCGTAGAGAGCAGCAAGGGTTTAAGCATTTGTTTTTTCATCAGAAAGTCCTCATAGTAGGTGAGTTGATTTTCCTTAATTTAATGACCGCAATTAAGGGCTGGAAATATCTTAGAGGTCGGAGATGTAAAAGAATAGGTAAATTTCAGTTATAAATATGGAATATTCTGCTACCGAAAATAAAGTGCGAAGCAGATCACATTTTTATAAGCGATTTTGTTCTTGCTGTCTGAACTCGGAAGGGGAAAGCTCCGTATGTTTTTTAAAAATTTTTGAAAAATAAAGCGCATCTTCATAGCCTAAGGATTTGGCAATTTTATGTACGGATAAGTTAGAAAAATAGAGCAGTTTTTGCGCTTCATTGATGCGTTGTTGCTCCCGCCATTGAATAATCCCCATTCCAAGCGCTTGTTTAAATAAGTGTGCAAGGCGGGATTCCGATAAATAGACCTGTTGGGCTAGAAATGCTACATTCCAATTTTGTGAAAGATTTTCCGAGATGAGATCGCACACCTTTAATATTCTGCTATCAATGGGGAAAATCGTGTCGCTTTGCTCGGCAGACACACATTTCATCAGCAAATATTCCAATAGGCAACGGCTAGTATCTTGTTTGAAAGGATGAGCGGATTTTAGCTCCCATTCAATTTTCGTGAATAATTGACTGATTTCTTGAAAAAGCACCGAATCATTTAGGGTAATTCTACCGATATTTTGTTGGTTATTACGCCAATGCAGCCATTTTAGCCAGCCCGGTTTAGCATAAAAATAGAGCCATTTAGAATGCCAAAACGGGCATTCCGGTTGGCGGAAATAGTGATGGACACTGTGAGGGCAAAATAGTAATAATTGCCCACGTTGTAAGGGCAAAGGGTGCTTGCCGTCGTGCATTATCCCTTTTCCGAACGTAGTGAGTTGAAGCATATAACCTTTCATTCCCTCCTGGCGATGAACGACAAAGTCCAAGTAATTGCCTTTTTCACTTTGGGTAATACCGGCAGCGATCTCACAGTGATTAAAAGAGGCTGAAAAGGTGTTCTCATTCATCATTAAAAACGCCATTCATTGACGAATGGCGCTCCGTATATATTATTCAAACAAGGCTTGATGCAGGGCATTGACAACCTGATTGGCGTCTTCGTTTTTCACTAAGGTGCAGACGTTGTTGGTGCTGGCACCGTAGCTGATAAGTCGGACGTTGTAAGGTGCGAGGGTTGCAAATAATTGCCCAGCAATACCCGCTTGTCGATGCAAATGATTGCCGATAATAGCGACTAAGGCAAGATCGGATTCCACCTGCACATTGCAATAGGCTTGTAATTCAGCGAGTAAAGCGGGCGAGAGCATATCCGTGCCGGAGGACGCCGAACCGGTTTTGTCGAGAGTCAGGGCAACACTCACTTCGGAGGTAGTGATCACATCAACCGAAATTTTGTGCTTCGCCAAAATAGCGAACACATTGGCTAAAAAGCCTTGGGCGTGCAGCATACTCAAGCTGGACAAGGTAATCAAAATCTGATTACGGCGTAAGGCAATCGCTCGGAAGGTTGGGCGGGGTTGCGGATCACGGGTTACCCAAGTGCCGCCCTGTTGCGGGGCTTTGCTTGAACCGACATACACAGGAATATTACTGCGTACCGCAGGGAGTAATGTTGCAGGGTGCAAGACTTTTGCACCGAAAGTTGCCATTTCCGCCGCTTCGTTAAAGCTGATAGTTTCAAGCCGTTTGGCGTTGGCGACAATGCGAGGGTCGGTTGTATAAATTCCCGGCACGTCCGTCCAAATTAACACATCGTTTGCGTTCAATACTTCAGCGAGAAGGGCGGCGGTGTAATCGCTGCCGCCTCGTCCTAAGGTCGTGGTTTTACCTTGTTCATCACGCCCGATAAACCCTTGGGTGATAACGATTTTACCTTGTGCAATCAGCGGTTTCAGCACGAGATCGGCTTGCTGTTGGGTTTTGGTATCGTCAGGGGCGGCTTTACCGAACTGACTATTGGTTGCTACCACATTACGCACATCGACCCACTCGGCAGGACACTGCTTTTCGTGAAGCAGCTGGGTGAACAGGCGGGTAGACATCATCTCACCGTGGCTGATTAACTCATCGGTGAGAGCAGGGGAGGTCGCTAAACCGGCGGATTCCGCTAATATTTGGATTTGATTGAGTAAGCGGTCAATCTCTTCACGCACGTTTTCAGGGTGCTGGAGCTTGTCAATAATACGGTATTGAATGGCACGGACTGCCGCTAAAATGATCTCTCGGTGTTCGCTCTCACAACCGTTTGCCAACTCGACTAAATAATTGGTGATGCCCGCCGAGGCAGATAAGACCACCACACGAGTATTGGCATCAGCGATAACAATATCGGCACAGGCGGACATTGCCTCAAAATCGGCAACACTGGTTCCACCAAATTTCGCAACGGAAAGATAAGACATAATAATTTCCTATGATGAATGTGTTTACAAAATAAAGAGGTAGAATGGTAGGGTGGAATTGAGTTACTTTTGGTTTGTGAGAACAAATTTAAGAGCACTCCATTTGAACTTTGCTCAAATGACAGCTGATAGGATTCAACCTGACTCAGCCGATGATCATTCCTGTCTAGTGAATTCACACCTCGGCAAGCATTCCCATCACTTATCCTCAAACGGTCTAGTTCCCTAAGATAAGTTGCCTGAATGTTGCGCCTCTCTTGCTATAATCACTTATAACTTTTCCCCGCATTGAGCGGAAAACGTGCATAGAAATACCCTGATCTGCGTTAAGTGTCAAACGGAATTTCGGCTTTTGGCGGCGGTTAAAATCAAACGGCTTAATTTTGAACAAAACAAGCGGTCAGATAGGTAAAATTTCTTACAAAACCGCCCGCTTGCCGAATGTAAAAGTTTGTTGCAACCTACAAAAAAGGATAAAATACCGCAGTTTTAACACTTTTTATTTCTTATATTTCAAGGTCGGACAATGAAAAAACACCATATTCAAACCCTTATTCCAAAGCAAGATGTGCAGCAGCGTATTGAGGAATTAGCGAAAGAGATTAACCACTATTATCAGCATAATCATTGTGAGAGCCTTGTGGTGATTGGGTTGTTACGAGGGTCGTTTATGTTTATGGCGGATTTAGTACGCCGCTTGGATTTGCCAGTGGAGGTGGATTTTCTGACGGCTTCCAGTTATGGATTGAGTACCGAATCCAGCCGTGATGTGAAAATTCTGAAGGACTTGGACGGCGATATTGCCGGAAAAGATGTGCTGATTGTCGAAGACATTATTGATACCGGCTTTACCTTGAGCAAAGTGCGCGATATTTTACGCCTGCGTGAGCCGAAATCCTTGGCAATTTGCACATTGTTGGATAAACCTTCCCGCCGTGAAGTTGACGTGCCGGTGGAGTGGATAGGCTTTGCGATTCCCGATGAATTTGTTGTCGGTTACGGGATTGATTATGCCCAACGCTATCGCAATTTGGATTATATTGCCAAAGTGGTGCTTGACGCCTAATTGTCAAAAAAACACGCTAAACTAACCGCTTGTGGTATGCAACTTCAAGCGGTTTTTGTATTCTAACGGCTATCAAAAACGGAGGAATTATGTGGAAGAAAACCTTAGTGTCGCTATTGTTGTTTAGTTCGGCGACAATGGCTAAATCGGAGAAACACAGCGTGTCCGCACCGGAATTGGACGCATTGAAACAACAGTGGACGCAGGCATATCAACAGGCACAACAAACATTAGTCGTCGAACGGGAACAGTTTCTACAATTAGAAGCCTTGCTGAAAAACGCCGAAAAGCAGGGTAAATTATCCGATCGTGTACTGGCTTTGGCGAAACGTTTAATATCCGATGACTACCCTTTAAAACCGGACGCCGATTGGCTTATCTTTAAGGCGTTAGTGGCAAGCGAACGTTTTACACCGGAACAGTTGGAGCACGAAGTCGCGCAATTTGCCGCCCAATATCCGTTGATTGCCAAGCGTAATCGGTTGGCACAACTGCCTTATACGCACTATTATCAAGCACAGAAATTACCGGAACTGATTGCGTACAGCCAAGCCGTGCCGCCAGAGACAATGGACAATATGTGCCGTGTGTTTGCGGCAAAATTTCAGCTATTAGCCGAAAAAACAGCACTCAATCCGGAAGCGGAGCAGGCTGGCAGCCCGGCAAACGCTTCGCCGGAAATGGGGGAACTGCTGACAGCGTTCGATACTTTTTGGCAGGGTAAAATCGCGCAACAAAATGAGAAATTGGGTGAGGCAGAAGCGAGTTATTGGCGCAAAAATGCGGTTTTGCCCTTGGAATGTGGCGGAATAGAAGCCTATTGGCGAGATCAGGGATTAAAAACGGCGGCAAAAATTCAGCAAAAGGCACTCTATTTATTTCAGTTAGGGGCGAAGCCAGCCTTAGTCTCGCTTAACGAAAATAGCCAAGATCCCGAATTAAACAGCTGGTTGACCGCGTTGGAAAAACTGCTCGCCGAGCCGAAAAATTTGCAACATTTTGTGCAGAACCAACCGCTTACAGAGGTTAATCGCCGGATCATTGAGAAAGCCTTCCCTGCGTTTGTGCGTACACTGGCAGAACAGATGGATAACCCCAACTTTTCTGTCTATCAAGGCTGGGCGGAAAAATGGGGGCTGAGCGAGGAAACGCAAAAAGCGTGGAAAATGGCGTTTATCAGTCGGGTATTTGACAATCTCGAACCGGCTTTTCAGCTCTGGCGGGACGAACAGTTGCTCGCCTTAAAGGCAGATCAACTCACTGAGCGGCGATTACGCACGGCGATTTTCCAGCAAACGCCGTTGAAACCGTGGCTGGACAATTTAACACCGCAAGCAAAAGAGAAAGCGGAATGGCGTTATTGGCAGGCAAAAGCCGACCCGAAACAGCGAAATGTCTTACTGAATGCTTTGACAATGGAGCGGGGATTTTACCCGATGCTTGCCGCTCACGCCTTGGGTAAACCTTACACCCTCAATTTGCCGTCAGTTGTGCCTTTAATGCCTCATCAGCAGGCACAATTTACACCGGCGTTGGAACGGGTGCGGGAGTTGAGAGCATTAAAACGTTTTGAGGCAGCAAAAACAGCGTGGATTGACCTGTTACAAGCGGTCAGTTTTGACGAAAAAATTGCATTGACCGATTATGCCAACGGGCAAAGCTGGGTGGATTTAGCGGTGGAAGGCACAATTCAGGCGAAAGCGTGGGATTATGTTCAGCTACGCTTGCCGAATACCTATGCCCAATGGTTTGATCTGCATTTGACCGATCACAATATCACAAAAACCTTTGCAATGGCGATTGCCCGCCAAGAAAGTGCGTGGAATGCGCAAGCCCGCTCCCACGCCAACGCACAGGGACTAATGCAAATGTTGCCGAGTACGGCGAAACAAACGGCGGATAATCAGCAACTGCCGTTTAGCGAGCTAGATTTGCTCGATCCGTTTAAAAATATTATGCTCGGCACGGCACATTTGGCGGAGTTAAACGAAAAATATCCGAATAACCGCATTTTAATTGCCGCAGCTTATAATGCAGGACCGCATCGGGTAAAAACGTGGCTGGAACGTGCCGGCGGGCGTTTGGCAATGGACGAATTTATTGCCTCAATTCCGTTTTTGGAAACCCGTGGCTATGTGCAAAATGTACTGGCGTACGACTATTATTACCAACTGTTGCAAAATCAACCACATAAGATGATGTTTACCCAAGCGGAACAAGGCAGTTATTAGCGGGTTGCCACAAAATAGGCTATGTATGAAGTGGTAATGTTAATAGTTGTAAACGGTCATTGGCGTAGCGTTAAAAAAGGGGCAGCTCAAGTATGGCGCAACACAATATAATGTTGAAAACTCGTAAAAACAGACCGCAAGCGGTCTGTTTTTGTAGGCGATCAATCAATAACCGCCACTTCGGTATTGACATTTAAGCCACGCACAAGCGGTGCGCCTTTTCTGGCACGTTCGCCACGGTATTTTTCAATGTCGCTTGGTTTGAGCGTGATTTTACGTTTGCCGGAAACGAACACGAGCGAGCTGGTCGGGCGAATGATGAATAGGCGTGCCAATAATTCCGTGCCGGCTTTGGCGGCTGCTGCGGAAATATTGATGATTTTATTCCCTTTGCCCTTTGACAAGCTCGGTAACTCGGCAATCGGAAAGACTAACATTCTGCCGACACTGCTCATTGCAGCCAACAGGGTGTCGGGATCATCACCGATCAGCTGTGGCGGCAGCACTTTTGCATTTTCCGGCAGGGAAATGACCGCTTTCCCCGCTTTATTACGGGATACTAAGTCGCTGAATTGGCAAATAAAACCGTAGCTGGAGTCTGACGCCATCAGCACTTTTTGATTATCCTCCGCCATTAGAACATATTGCACGGCTGCACCGTCCGTCAGCGTAATTTTACTGGTGATTGGCTCGCCTTGCGAACGGGCGGACGGCAAGGTTTGCGGGTCGAGAGCGTAGCTGCGCCCTGTACTGTCAATAAAAACGACCGGTTGGTTACTTTTACCGTGAACGTGCGCCAAATAGCCGTCCCCTGCCTTGTAATTCAGGGCTTGCACGTCAATATCGTGCCCTTTAGCACAACGTACCCAGCCTTTTTCCGATAAAATTACCGTAATCGGCTCGGTCGGGATCAGATCGCTTTCGGCAATGGCTTTGGCTTCCGCCCGTTCAACAAGCGGTGAGCGGCGAGGGCTGGCATAGGTTTTGGCATCGGCTTGAATTTCTTGCTTGATTAAAGTATTCAGACGGCGTGGCGAGCCTAAAATCGCTTGCAGGCGTTCCTTTTCTTCGGTGAGTTTTTGTTGCTCGGCGTATAACTCGTACTCTTCCAACTTGGCAAGATGACGCAACCGCAGGTTTAAAATCGCCTCGGCTTGCAGCTCGCTCAAATTAAAACGTGCGATAAGCTCGGTTTTCGGATCGCCGTCATCACGGATAATCTCAATCACTTCGTCAATGTTGAGATAGGCGGTCAGCAAACCTTCCAAAATATGCAGGCGGCTTAGGATTTTATCCAAACGGTAGTTTAAACGGCGGGTAACGGTGGTGCGGCGGAAACTTAACCACTCGTTGAGAATGGTGAGCAGATTTTTCACCACTGGTTTGCCGTCTAAGCCGATCATATTCATATTGACCCGATAGCTTTTTTCCAAATCGGTGGTGGCGAATAGGTGAGCCATTAACGCATCAAGATCAATGCGGTTTGAGCGGGGCTCAATCACAATCCGCGTCGCATTTTTACGGTCGGACTCGTCCCGAATATCGTCCACCATCGGCAATTTTTTGTTACGCATTTGGGTGGCGATCTGCTCAATAATTTTGGAGGGCGAGGCTTGATGCGGCAGGGCGGAAATAATGATATTGCCGTCTTCCTTATGCCATACCGCCCGCAGTTTGATCGAGCCTTTGCCTTGCTCGTACAGTTTTTTCAGCTCGGCTCGCGGGGTGATAATTTCCGCTTCGGTCGGGTAGTCCGGCCCTTGCACAATCTCAAGTAGATCGTCTAAGCAAGCGGTCGGATTATCCAATAATGTTACACACGCCTCTGCCAATTCATTGAGGTTATGCGGCGGAATATCCGTTGCCATTCCCACGGCAATCCCGGTTGTGCCGTTCAGCAAAATATGCGGCAGGCGGGCGGGCAGGTATTTGGGTTCTTCCAACGAACCGTCAAAGTTGGGTTGATATTCCACCGTGCCTTGCCCTAATTCACCGAGCAGTAACTCGGCAATTTTGGCTAATTTGGACTCCGTATAACGCATTGCGGCAAAGGATTTCGGATCGTCTTGTGCGCCCCAGTTCCCTTGCCCGTCCACCAACGGATAGCGGTAAGAGAAAGGCTGTGCCATCAGCACCATCGCTTCATAGCAGGCACTGTCGCCGTGGGGGTGGAATTTCCCCAACACGTCCCCGACCGTGCGGGCGGACTTTTTATATTTGGCGGACGCAGTTAAGCCGAGTTCGGACATCGCATAAATAATACGGCGTTGCACCGGCTTTAAGCCATCGCCGATAAACGGCAAGGCACGATCCATAATGACATACATTGAATAATTGAGATAGGCGTTTTCGGTGAAACGCTTAATCGGCATCTGCTCAATGCCTTCGTAGTTGATTTGGTTAGTCATTCCGAAAGTTATACTCGATCATCAAAAAGGCACGAACGAGCGTGCCGAGAATTATTGGTGCAGATTATAGCGGAATTTTGCGATTTAGTGGATATTTTTACACTAGATTTTCCGCACTAGCCCCATAAAGAGTAACGCAATCACACAAAAGCCGATCGCCAAATACCAAGTGCTTTGATAACCAAATTGGCTTGCCATCACGCCGGCGAGTTGTCCGGCGACAATCCAACTTGCCGAACCGGTATTGCCAAACAGCGTAGTTGCCGTGCCCATTCGGTAAGGCATTAAATCTTGGAAATAGATCATTCCGATAGAGGCGATAATCCCAATAAAAATGCCGTTAAACAGTTGGATTGCCAGCAACTGCCATTCCGTTTGGGCGAGGGCTAAACCGAGGTAATAGGCAATCCCCGCCACAATACCGATCAGCATCAGGCTTTTTTTGCTGATAAAACGCGTACAGTAGCCGGCAATCAGCATTATCGGAATTTCAATTCCTGCTGCCGTGCCCATCATCAAGCCTGCCACACGGTTTGACAGCCCCAAATCTTCGCTGAGATAAATCGGCATATTGATGAACATCATACTGTTGCACGTCCATACCAACAGGCAGGCGATACTCAACCAAATCACCGAATGGCGATTACTGGTGATCCCCTCTTCCCGCAGATTATCTTCTTCCTCATTTGCCGATTTTGGCTCGCAACCGACCGCTTGCGGCAGCATCAACATTACAATGATGATTGAGATCGCAAAAATAGTCGCGGCGGCAACGTACATAAAGGTAAAGCCGAGCTGGTCGGCGAGAAAATAGGCAAGAGGTGGGCCGACAATCCACGCTAACGACAGTTGCGCCCGCAGCACGCTGTTGAACATCGTGCTATCCCGATTTTGTGCTTGAGTGTATTCTCTCGACAAAGCAAACAGTTGCGAGGTGGCGGACGAGCCCAGCCCGATTAACAGCGTGCCGAAAATCAGCAAAATATAGTAATCCCGATTAAACGCAAACAGCAGGCAGCCGAACAGTTGCATTACACAACTGAGGGAAATAATCAGCTTGCGGTTAGGGTAGCGGTCGGAATAATGGGCGACAATCTGGCTAAGCACCATCGACACGAGGGAGTTAATCGAATAGAACACCCCGATCATCATCGGATCATTGGTAACTTCATTATGCAAATAGACGGTGAGTGCCGGAATCCGCAGTGCGCCTGCCAGCCCCGTCATAAAAATCACAATTAAAAATGCCGCCGAAGCGGAACTTAGCAAACGCCGGCTAAGCAGGCGTTGCGGAAAAAAGGGAACGGCAGGTTTCATTGTCGGCTCTTTTAGCATAAATAAATGATGTGTCTATTGTAGCACTATATGATAAGGATATTTGCAAAAAATCCTGCCTAACCCACCGCTTGCTATGCTCCCCGTTGATAATCCCCTTTTACAATCAGCTTGATGCCCTGCCCTTTTTGCCACTGCAATATTACGCAAATTGCGATCTTCATTGTTTTCCCCGCTTATCTTGTATTTTTTCAGCATAAAACCTGCTTTTTAGTATAAATAATTGCACAAAAAAAAAACAATCTATAATTATTTTTTGTTCAGTTTAAGCGTTTATTTTTTAAGAGGAAAAACAATGAAATTCACTAAAACCCTACTTGCTTCCGCATTATTTGCCCTTTCCACTGCCGGTTTAAGCCCGTTAGCGATGGCAGATTCAGCACCAAATAAGCTTAATCAAGCTTTGAAAGCGTATGAAAACCAAGATTACGCTGCTGCTTTTAATCTATTTAAACCATTCGCAGAGCAAGGTGTTGCAAGTGTGCAACTTATATTAGGGTTGATGTATGACAACGGACGAGGTGTAAAACAGGACTATCACCAAGCGGTGAAATGGTATGAGAAAGCGGCAGAGCAAGGGGTAAAAGAGGCTCAATTTAATTTGGGTAATGCGTATTTCAAAGGAGAAGGCGTAAAACAGGACTATCACCAAGCGTTTAAATGGTATGAGAAAGCGGCAGAGCAAGGGGATTCAAATGCTCAATTTAATTTGGGGGGGATGTATGGTAAAGGACGAGGCGTAAAACAGGACTATCACCAAGCGGTGAAATGGTATGAGAAAGCCGCAGGGCAAGGGAAGGCAGAGGCTCAATTTAATTTGGGGAATATGTATTACAAAGGACAAGGCGTGAAACAGGACTATCACCAAGCGTTTAAATGGTATGAGAAAGCAGCAGAGCAAGGGGATTCAAAGGCTCAATTTAATGTGGGGCTGATGTATGACAAAGGACAAGGCGTGAAGCAGGATTATCACCAAGCGTTTAAATGGTTTGAGAAAACAGCAGAGCAAGGGGAGGCAGCGGCTCAATCTAAATTGGGGCTGATGTATGCTCTAGGACACGGTGTTAGACAAGATGAGCAACAAGCAAAATACTGGGTAGGTAAAGCCTGTGATAATGGTGATCAAAACGGGTGTGACCTTTATCGTATTTTTAATAAGGGAGAATAATTTATGAGTACGGCTAATGGGAAGAATAGTTTAACTAAATCCTGGTTTATTGGTATTGGCTTAGCCATTATTTTATTCTCGTTTATTTTAGCATTATTTTTAAAACGATATGAAAACGATCAACTTTGGAATATCACATTAGCTGTATTTTCCTTTTTAGGCGTGCTTTTAACCGCAGGGGCAGCTGTGCCTGCGGTTTCAGCGATTTTGTCATATCAGAATTTTACACAGAATGCTCAAAGAGCAGAAAAAGATTTAGAAAATTTGGAGAAAAAGCTGAATGAAATAAATCAAAATATTGAGAATGCTTTACCTGATTTATCTAAAAAAATTGAAACTGTAGGAAAACAATCCGAACAATTTCAAAAAATTATAGAACGGCAAGATATTAAGAAAATCATTTACCGCTATGTTAGAAATAGAAGGCTGACTAAATCAGAAGAAACTTTAAAAGATTGTTAGGTTGAATTATTTAGTTTAGATAAATCGGATTGTACGCTTTATGAACTAATTGCTGTTAAGCGATGGGAAATCGCAAAATATGAGGGCGAATTGGAAATAAAGAAAATTGAATATGGTGATTCCGTAGTAAAACAGTATCAAGCAGATTTAGATAATTTATATTTTGAATTAAAAGAGTTATATCGAATAGTCGGGTATTTTGATTCTGATATAAAAAATATCTATTTGAAAAAACTAAAAAAATAATATAAGGAAAACATAATGCAACTTAAAAATCTTTATTTTTCACCGCACTTTTAGGTGCTTCGGTATTTTCTTTTCATTCTAGTGTTTGGGCTGAACAGATTACTACTGAACAATTTACGGAGTCAGTTATTCAAAAAAACAAAGATATTGAGAAATTGCAATATATAACTGATTGAAATCGATATGTCGGATATTTAATGTCGGTGATGTCATTTTATTGTCTTTATTCGGAGTGAATTGGCAATCAAAATATTAGGGATAGGTTTATTTAGTCTTTTGATTTTGCATAATACCCGCCTAATCTCACCGCTTGCAATAAAAAATCAGGGCGTTTTAAACGCCCTTTTTCGGATATGCCTATTTTTTCTTCGCATATTTGAGCGAGTCAATCGCCACAGCGAGAATGATAATGCTGCCTTTGATGATGTACTGCCAGTACGGATTGACGCCGATGTAGGTTAAGCCGTAGTTGATGACGGTGAAAATGAGTACGCCGGTAATGACGCCGATAACTGTGCCGACCCCGCCGGCAAAGGAAACACCGCCGACAACGCACGCCGCAATCGCATCCAGTTCATACATAAAGCCGAGGTTATTGGTGGCGCTGCCGATCCGTCCGGCTTCTAGCATTCCGCCGAAAGCGTAGAAGATGCCTGCGATCATATAAATTGCGACTAAGTTGCGGGCAACGTTTACCCCCGATACTTTTGCCGCTTCCGGATTACCACCGATGGCAAAAAGATTTTTGCCGAAGCGGGTTTTGTTCCACATTATCCAAACCAAGAAAGCGGCAATTGCGGCGTAAATGGTGATGTAGGAGAGGTTAAAGCTACCGATGCGGAAGAAGCCTTGCGCAAAGGCGGAGAAATTTTCGTTGAAGCCGGCGATAGGCGATGAGCCGACCGCATCATAATAGAGGGAGTTAATTCCATAGACGATAATCATCGTCCCCATTGTGGCAATAAAAGGGGTAACGTTGAGATAGGCGATAACTAAGCCGTTTACCAAACCGATAATCGCCCCTACGGCGCAAACGGCAAGAATTACCACAGGAATAGGAATTTCCCCTAAATTGGGGAACACTTTGTTCATATTATCCATTGCTTGTAGCAGTGTGGCGGAAATCACGGCGGCTAACCCGACTTGGCGACCGGCGGAAAGGTCTGTACCTTGGCTGACCAATAAGCCGGCAACCCCAAGGGCAATGATCAGGCGGACGGAGGATTGGGTCAGAATGTTACTGAAATTGCGTAAACTTAAAAAGCTGGGATCTTGGGCGATGATAATCGCTAATAAGATCAGCAGCACAAAATAGATCGCATTTTGTTTGAGAAAATCGAACGATTTATTGGGTGTCATAGCAGACATAATTCTTTCCTTCTATAAATATTTGGCGGCTAGCTGTAAGATTTCTTCCTGTGAGGTCTGTTTGGTTTCGACAATGCCGGCAACTTTGCCGTTGCTCATCACTAAAATGCGGTCGGTTACCCCCAACAGTTCAGGCATTTCTGAGGAGATCATAATAATGCCTTTGTCTTTTTGCGCCAGTTGCATAATCAGTTGATAAATTTCATATTTCGCCCCAATATCAATGCCTCTGGTCGGCTCGTCCAACATTAAGATTTCCGGTTGGGTGAGTAGCCAACGCCCGATAATCACTTTTTGCTGATTACCGCCGGAAAGCGAGCCGATCGTGGTTTTGTGGGAGGGCGTTTTCACATTCATTGCATCAATTACCCATTGGGTATCGCTTTTCATTTTGAGGTTACTGAGTAATCCAAGCGAGCCGATATAGGATTTCATATTGGAAATCAATGAGTTAAATTCAATGCTTAGGTTGGCATAAATGCCGGTGGAGCGGCGTTCTTCGGTAACTAATGCAAAACCGTTATTGATGGCATCTAGAGCGGTTTTGTTTGCCATTTCCTTGCCGTACAGCTTCACCGTTCCGCTTCGGCGTTCTCGTACGCCGAAAATCGTTTCAACAATATCAGTGCGTTTTGCACCGACCAAACCGGCAATGCCGAGAATTTCGCCTTTACGCAATGTCAAACTGACATCTTGAATGGACGGTTGGTTGAGTGCAGTGAGATGCTCGATTTCTAAGATCACCTCTTTCGGCTGATTGGTTTTAGGCGGGAAGCGTTGGGTCAGCTCACGCCCGACCATCATTGCCACGATACTGTCCATCGTGCAATCTTTGACCGGTAGTGTGTTAATCCATTTACCGTCCCGTAAAATAGTGATTTCATCGCAAATTTTGAAAATTTCGTCCATTTTGTGCGAAATATAGATGATCCCGCAGCCACGGCTTTTCAGCTTTTCAATGATTTTGAACAGATGCTCGACCTCTTTTTCCGAGAGAGAGGAGGTCGGTTCGTCCATAATCACAATTTTGGCGTTGTAAGAGAAGGCTTTGGCGATCTCGATCATCTGCATTTGCGAAACGGACAAGTTGGCGACTTTTTCTTTCGGGTCGATCTGAATATCCAGCTCATCAAAAATCGCTTTTGTGTCTTGATACATTTTGCGGTGATCGACAAAAACGCCTTTTAGCGGATAGCGCCCTAGCCAGAGATTGTCCATCACGCTGCGTTGGCGGACGAGATTTAGCTCTTGATGCACCATTGAAATGCCGTTTTCCAACGCTTCTTTCGAGGTTTTGAAGTTGATCGGCTTGCCTAGAAAGAGAATATCGCCCTCATCTTTTGCATAAATGCCAAATAAGCATTTCAGTAGTGTCGATTTGCCCGCGCCGTTTTCGCCCATTAAAGCGTGAACGGAATGGGATTTGACGGTGAGATTGGCATTATCCAACGCTTTCACGCCGGGGAATGATTTACTCACATTCGACATTTTCAGCAAAATTTGGCGGTTTGGTTGTATGTCTGTTGCCATATTTACCTCAGATCAATAAGGGGAAAGCCAACCACCTCCCCCTTAATCGTTTAATGATGTATGATCATTATTTTAAAAATTCGGCTAAATTATCCGCATCAATGCCAACATACGGAATCCGCACAATGCGATCTTTTAAGATCCATTGCGTGCCTTCGGTTGCCGGTTTGCCTTTGGCTAAATTGTCGGACATTTGCACAATCGCTTTCCCTTGGGTAACGCCGTCATTTAAAACTGTGCCTGCTAACTCGCCTTTTTTGATAAGCTGCAAGGCTTCAGGCAGGGCATCAACCCCGAAAATCGGCAATTTTTTGCCGTGTGCTTTAGTGGCTTCTAATGCGCCCATAGCCATACCGTCATTATTGGCGATGATGACTTCAATATCTTTGGCTTTCGAGCTGGATAACCACGCATCCGTTTTATCTTTTGCCAAAGCAGCGTCCCACATTCCGGTGTCGATAAAGAGTTCTTCTGTCGGAATACCTAAGCTGTTTAATTGCTCGATCACATATTTAGTGCGGGCTTCGGCATCAGGGTGTCCCGGTTCGCCTTTAAGTAAAACATATTGAATTTTACCGTCTTTGTTCAAATCAAGTGCCGGATTAGCTTTCCACTGTTTCGCAATTAAATCCCCCTGAATAACGCCGGATTCTTGCGGGTTAGTGCCGACATAATAGGTATGTTCGTAGCTTTGGATTGCTTTTTCACCCGGATCTTTATTAAAGAAAATCACCGGAATATTTTCCGATTTTGCCTTGCCGATAATGGTTGGGGCAGCAGACGGATCGACCAAGTTAATCGCTAATGATTTCACGCCTTTGGAGATCAACACATCGACCTGATCGTTTTGAATGGATTGCGCATTTTGCGAATCGTTCATCAGTAAATCAATGTCTTTATACTGCTTGGCTTCTTTTTCAATCTCTTTACGCATTAGCGACATAAAATTGTCGTCATATTTATAAATAGTTACGCCGACACGGTTTGCCGCTTGACTGGAAGTTGCAATCGCACCTAATCCGAGAGCTAAAACAAGAGAACTTAAAACGGTTTTTTTCATACTGGACTCCTATGGTATTGTCAAAGAGAGAACGTTTTATTACCGCATACAGCCTAAACGCTGTTCTAAAACGAGCTATATATTGACTGAAATAATACTCCAAAATATTAAAAAAGAATGTGATCTTACTCACATTTTTCAATTCTGCTTGACATTAATTGAAAGAAGAAAATCGCCTAAACGGTGGCGGAGAGCGGTTTGTTCCGCTTTGTGAAGCTGATATTGACGGCGTTCAAGGTAAGGGGAAAGTAACGTTTGGGCGGCGGGGAAGTGGGCGGCAAGGCGGTACAATGCTGCGTAGCAGGCACTGAAAGTCCGTTGGGCAAAGGCAAAACCGGCGAGATTTTGCCAATCGGCTTCCGTGAGCGGTTGAGCCTCGGCAAGCGGTCGGTTGAGTGCGAATTGTTGCAAAGCCGCCGAAAACGGCAGAAGCGGGAAATCCCGCTCAAATTGTTCGGTGGCTTGCTGCGTAAACTGTTTGCCTTGCTCCGACAGGGGCAACAGCATCATCGCACTATGGCAGCCGCTGCTTGCCTCAACGGTGGGCGTGATCTGCACCAACTGGAATCCGCACTGCTGCCAAAAATGCAATAGCCCTTCATTCAGCCCAAAACTGACCGAGACAAAATCCACAAGCGGATCGATTTGCGAGATAATCTGCGAAACTAACCGCTTGCCGTAGCCCCGCCGTTGTTGTGTCGGCTGCACCGCCAGACGGGAAATCCGCAGGGAACGTAGGCGACAGGCAAGGGTAAGATTGCCCTGAAAGCAAAGATATTGGGCAACTAAATTGCCGTGTGGGCGGCGTTCGCCCCGCCAAATAGCATGGCTGAGAGATGAGTCTAAATGCCCCTCTGGTATCGCCCACGCCGCCGCAACCGTCTTTTCAGTGTCAGAAATAGTATAAAATTGCTGATCGGGGGCATCAAATAAACGGCGGAGATCGGTCGGGGTAGTTTTGTAATGGGCATCTGCCAGCAGTTGATAAAAGGCGAGCTTGTTGCAAATTTCCGCTCCAAAGCGACCGCTTGCAACGGGCGGCTCAAGCAGCAACAGTTGATGAATAAAGGTTTCCAGCGGATCATTTTGATCCCAACGTAGCGGCTGGTTGAGCGTCCAATGGTGTGTCGGGCGTTGAAGCTGGGGCAGGAGTTTTTGCGGAAAGCCCCGCCCTGTGCCTTCGTAATTATGCGTGGTACTGGTTAGAACTACTTTGTCAAAATAATCGCAAAAGCGGCGGAGTTGAGGTAACGGCAGGCTGGCGGCTTCATCAATAAATAACCATTGTTGCGGGGAAATCTGCTGTGCTGCGATCAGTTGAATCAGTTTATCCGGCGCAAAAAAGGTCAGCCCTTGTTGGTCAAGCTGTCGCCAAAAATTAGGCAGTGCCGCGTGGCTGCGAGCCGTGATAATGACGGAATGAGTGTGCGACAGGTGGTGTGCCAATTTACCGGCAAGGGTGGATTTCCCCCGCCCTCGTGGGGCGGTGATAAAATGCAGATGCGCCGAGAGGAGCGGTAGGCTGTCGAAAATGATCTGCTGTTCAGGGGTGAGATGCTCAATCGGCGTGGCGGGACTATTGCAAAAATCTTGGTTGATCCGTCCGCTTGTTTCAATCGCAAAACCAAAGGCTTCAACCAATCCTTTGAAATAGCGGTAAAAAAGCGGTGTGGCTATCGGCTCTCCTGCGTGCCAGCGGCGGCTGTCATCATCAATCTGCTGTTCAAGTTCGTGCCAAGCGGGGCAGAGCAGGTAGAGCGTGCCGCCCCGTTGAATTGTGCCGGCAACAATCGCCAATGCGTCTAAGTTTAAACAGACCCCTTGCGCTGTTCGCATATCATAAACGGCACAGGGAAATTCCTGTCCCAGTAACGTTTTGGCATTACTAAACGGAATGAGCGGCGGCAGGTGATCCGCCGTTTGTGCGGCTAAATACGGCACGCCGTTTGGCAGGCTGCTACCATCCAATCGGGTTAGGATCACCAATTTCCGCATTAGAGAATGCCTTAGGCGATTTTTTCCGCTAAATAGGGATCGTCAAAGCCCAAACGTTGCATAATGCGGGTTTCGAGGCTTTCCATTTCTTCAGCTTCCTCATCAGTTAAGTGATCGTAGCCGAGCAGATGCAATGTGCCGTGTACGGCAAGGTGTGCCCAGTGTGCCTCAAGGGGTTTGTTTTGCTCAACCGCCTCACGCTCGACCACTTGGCGACAAATCACCAAATCGCCCAATAGTGGCAGCTCGATCCCTGTCGGCATTTCAAAGGGGAAAGAGAGCACGTTGGTCGGCTTATGTTTGCTACGGTAAGTCGCATTGAGCATTTGGCTTTCCGCTTCGTCCACAAGGCGGACGGTGATTTCCGTGTCGGGATAATCGGGCGTGCCTGCTTCAAGGGCAAGGGCTTGATTGACCCACTGCTCAAATTGGGCAGCAGTGGGAAGGTTATCCTGATTTTCGCAGGCAAGTTGTAAATCGATATAGAGTGTCATTGCAAAAAATTCCTGAAATTAGCCCGCTTGTTGCCATTTTTGAGCGGCGATTTGATCGCTTTCCCGCCCTTCAATCCAGCGTTCGCCCTGCGGCGTTTGCTCCCGTTTCCAAAAGGGCGCTTGGGTTTTCAAATAGTCCATTATCAATTCATTGGCGGCGTAGGCATCGCCACGGTGAGCGCTGCTGACCCCGACCAATACAATTTCATCGCCGGTCGTGAGTTGACCGATGCGATGAATGACGGCGACCCGCTGTAATGTCCAACGGCTGCGGGCGTGTTCGACAATCTCCCGCAGGGCTTTTTCCGTCATTGCGGGGTAGTGCTCCAAATACAGTCCGGATACGCTGTCGCCCAAGTTCATTTCCC
This sequence comes from Muribacter muris, assembly GCF_004569585.1. Taxonomy (NCBI): domain Bacteria; kingdom Pseudomonadati; phylum Pseudomonadota; class Gammaproteobacteria; order Pasteurellales; family Pasteurellaceae; genus Muribacter; species Muribacter muris. The sequence continues at coordinate 45,922 of NZ_SPPA01000004.1, forward strand.
GCACTTTGCCGATAAACAGCGTGGTTGCGCCGACCGAGTGGTGTTCGCTCAACCAGCGGTAAATGCGGTTTTGGTCGAAGGGTTCGGCTTGCACTTGGATAAGGGTTTGTTGCATTTAACCCCCTGTTACCGGCGGAAAAAAGGCGATTTCATCACCGTCTTTAATCGGGGTGTTGAGCGGCGAAATTGTTTGGTTGATCGCCACTAATAATTTGCCCTCGGTGAGCGCCAATGCCCAGTTTTTGCCCCGCTCGCTCAGTTGTTGGCGGAGTTGCTCGGCGGTTTCGACATCTGCCGCCAATTCAAGCTGATCGATGCCGATCAGCTCACGGGTTTGGGCGAAAAATAAGACTTTAATCATTTTAGCTCCGTGTTTGCCACAAAATCGCCGGATTTGCCGCCGCTTTTGTGCAGTAATCTAACGTGTTCAATCACCATATCTTTTTGTACCGCTTTGCACATATCGTAGATTGTAAGGGCGGCAACGCTGGCGGCGGTAAGGGCTTCCATTTCCACCCCTGTTTTGCCGCTCAGTTTGCACAGGGATTCAATTCTGACTTGATTGCTGTGCGGCAGAACTTCAAGCTGAATTTCCACTTTTGAAAGCAATAACGGGTGGCAGAGCGGAATGAGTTCCCACGTTTTTTTGGCGGCTTGAATGCCGGCAATGCGGGCGGTAGCAAAGACATCGCCTTTGTGATGATTGCCGGATAAGATCATTTCCAGCGAGGTTTGGTTCATTGAAATTAAGGCTTCGGCACGGGCTTCCCGCACGCTGTCGGGCTTGTGGGAAACGTCCACCATATTGGCTTCGCCCTGTTGGTTGATATGGGTAAATGTTGTCATTGTCGTTTAAACCTTATATTGTCCGTTTGCAAGCGGTGCGATAGGGGGGATTTCTTGCAAAATCGTATTTGTCAAAAATGCGTGCCTTCCGACCGCTTGTCAGCCACCAATCGAGGCGAGGTGGTTACGAATGCCGCTGTCGCCTAAATGTAAATAATGATGGGCTCGTTTTGTTTGTAGCGCAGACTTTAAACGGGCTTCAAGCTGGGGGCGTTGGGCGTCCGATTGGAGTAGATCCCGAAGATCAACGCCCTCTTCTCCGAATAAGCATAAATGCAACTTGCCATTGGCAGAAACACGCAGGCGGTTGCAATCGGCACAAAACTGCTTCGCATAGGGCATAATCAGCCCGATTTCCCCTTGATAGTCGGGGTGTGCCAATACTTTTGCCGGCCCGTCCGAGACCGCTCTAGGCTGTAATTGCCACCCCTCTTGCAAGAGTCGATCTAAAATCGCTTGCCCTGACAGATGCTGCCGTTGAAAAAAGTGATCCATTTCCCCCGTTTGCATCAGCTCAATAAAACGCATTTGGATCGGGCGATGTTTGATCCAAGCCAGAAAACCGTTCAAACTATGAGCAGTATATTGCTTCATCAGCACCGCATTGACTTTGACTTTGCGGTAGCCGATTTCAAACGCCCGATCAATGCCGGCTAACACGGCGTGCAGTTTGTTTTCGCCGGTAATTTGGTGGAATTGGCGGGGATCGAGGCTGTCCACGCTCACGTTTAAATGGGTAATGCCCGCCTGCTGCCACAGCGGTACGTCCCGTTGCATTCGATAGCCGTTGGTGGTTAAGGCAAGTTGCTGAATGCCGGCGGTGTGGGCGATGTGGCTGGCAATGTCAAGAAAATCTTTGCGTAACGTGGGTTCGCCACCGGTTAAGCGGATTTTTTGTGTGCCGAGATGAGCAAAAGTACGCACAAGGCGTTGAATTTCATCCAATCGGAGAAAATGCGGGCGATCGGCAGGGCGTTGATAACCGTTCGGCAGGCAATAGTTGCAACGAAAATTGCAGACATCGGTAATCGATAGCCGCAAATAGACGTATTGCCGTTGAAAACGGTCAATCAACGCAGAAAGCAGCTCTGCGTCGAGAGATTTAATCGGGATACTTTGCATTTGACACCTTTCTAAAGGGAGAGGACGGCCCATTTCTCGGCAATCCCTGTGTAACAGTGTTACAGGTACAGTTTCCATATCTGACGACTTAGGAAAACAGGCTCGGAGTCGGAAAATAGCAATATTATGTAGCCGTTGCACAAAGTTGTTTTTTATTCGTCTGTAGGGACACACTGCGTGTGTCCGGATTTTAACCTATTAAAATAACTTGATTTTTAGAAAGGACACACGCAGTGTGTCCCTACATTCTGTTACAATGTCTATTTTTGTGCATTTGCGACATAATACCGGAAAATAGTGTCTATTTTAGTGCTCAAAATCGGATTAGGCAAGGTGCGATGAACCGCTGTTTTGCATTTCAAGCGGGCTTAAATTAGAATAGCGTGATACTTTCAGCGATTGAGGAAAGCAAATGAAATTTGTCAATACACTTTTATTGGGCGGCTTACTGGCGTTATCGGCAAACGGCTTCACAAGCCAGTGGGAAAAAATCACTAAGCCGATTGCCGGCAAAGCGCAGTCAATCGGCGGTTATAGCAACGGTTGTATTATCGGTGCACAACCGTTGGCATTAAAGGGCGAAGGCTATCAGGTGATCCGCTCGGTGAAAAATCGTTATTACGGTCATCCGCAATTGTTGAGCTATTTGCAACAGTTAGCCAAAAATGCCAAAGCGGAAGGGATTCCGCCAATTTTAATCGGTGATATGGGAATGCCGGCGGGCGGGCGTTTTTCCTCCGGGCACGCTAGCCACCAAACCGGCTTGGATGCGGATATTTGGTTGCGTTTCGGGCCGATGGACGATGCCACCGCACGTAATCCGGCAGGGTTGGCAACGGTAATGGTCGATCACGCGGCAAATGTGGTAAACGAACGGCTATGGACTGCACATCACACTAAATTATTGAAATTAGCGGCGTCCGATGGTCGGGTGGATCGCATTTTCGTCAATCCGGCAATTAAGGTGAAATTGTGCCAATCGGCAGGGGCGGATCGGGAATGGTTACGCAAAATCCGCCCGTGGTATGCGCACGATGCACATTTTCACGTCCGTTTAACTTGCCCTGCGGATGCGACAAATTGCGAAAATCAAGCACCTGTACCGGCGGGCGATGGTTGCGGTGCAGAGCTCTATTCGTGGTTTGAACCGGCAAAACCGTCCGGTAAGCCTAAAGCGAAAGTGATCCCGCAACCGCCGCAGCTTTGCCAAATGATCTTATCGTCTCAAGGGTTATAATCCACATAACGTGGCGGCAACGCCACGTATCATCGTACTTATTATGCGTCTATTTATTGCCGAAAAACCCAGTTTAGGGCGAGCGATTGCCGATGTGCTGCCGAAACCTCATACACGGGGGGACGGCTTTATTCAGTGCGGCGAAGGAAATACGGTAACCTGGTGTATCGGGCATTTGCTGGAGCAAGCCGAGCCGGACGCTTATGATGCCCGCTTTAAACAATGGCGAATGGAACATTTGCCGATTGTGCCGCAACAGTGGAAGTTGATCCCGAAAAAAGAGACGCTCAAGCAGTTCAAGGTGGTCGAGAAACTGATTAAACAAGCCTCCGTTTTGGTTCACGCCGGCGACCCTGATCGTGAAGGACAACTGTTGGTTGATGAAGTGTTTGGCTATCTACATCTATCTGGCGAGCAAAAGGCACAGATTCAACGCTGCTTAATCAGCGATCTCAATCCGAATGCGGTGCGTAAAGCGATTGAAAAATTGCAATTTAATCGCGATTTCGTCCCGCTTGCGACCTCCGCACTGGCAAGAGCGAGGGCGGATTGGCTATACGGTATCAATATGACCCGCGCTTACACCTTGCAAGGGCAGTCGGCAGGCTATCAGGGGGTACTGTCGGTCGGACGGGTGCAAACCCCGATTTTGGGCTTAATCGTCCGCCGAGATTTAGAGATCGAACATTTTGTGCCTAAGGATTATTTTGAAGTGCTTGCCCATATTTTCGTACCGGAAACGCAAGAGCGCTTTCAGGCACAGTGGCAGCCGAGTAAAGCCTGCGAAGATTATCAAGATGACGAAGGTCGGGTACTTTCCCGTGCCTTAGCGGAAAATGTCGTCAAGCGGATTACCAATCAACCGGCAGACGTGGCGGATTATCAAGATAAAATGGAAACGGAAACCGCCCCTTTGCCTTATTCCCTATCCGCATTGCAAATTGATGCGGCACGCCGTTACGGTCTGTCGGCACAAGCGGTGCTGGATATTTGCCAAAAACTGTATGAAACCCACAAGTTGATTACTTATCCCCGTTCCGACAACCGCTATTTGCCGAAAGAGCATTACGATGAGAGGTTGAAGGTAATGGCGGCAATTGCCCACCATTTGACCGAATATGCCGAAAAGCCAGCGGTGGTTGATCCTAATCGTAAAAACCGTTGTTGGAACGACAGTAAAGTTGAAGCTCACCACGCTATTATTCCGACTGCACGGCAAGGGCAGATTAAATTAACCGAGAATGAAACACGCATCTATCGGCTTATCGCTCGCCAATATTTATTGCAATTTTGCCCTGATGCCGAGTATCGTAAAAGCAAAATCTCGCTGGTGATTGCCGGCGGGCAGTTCGTGGCACAAGCCCGCAATTTGATTGTTGCCGGCTGGAAAGCTTTATTAGGTAAGGAAGATAGTGATGAAATCGCCGAGCCGTTATTGCCGGTGGTGAAAAAAGGGCAGCGGTTACACTGTGAAAAGGGGGAAATTGTCAGCAAAAAAACACAGCCGCCCCGCCATTTTACCGATGCGACACTACTCTCGGCGATGACCGGTATCGCCCGTTTTGTACAGGATAAACAACTGAAAAAAGTCTTGCGGGAAACGGACGGATTAGGGACGGAAGCAACGCGGGCAAGCATTATCGAGCTTTTATTTAAGCGGGGATTTCTGATTAAAAAAGGGCGAAATATCCACAGCACCGAAGCGGGCAGAACTTTAATCCAAGCCCTGCCGGATATTGCGACACAACCCGATATGACGGCACATTGGGAAATGCAATTAACGGATATTAGCAAAAAGCAAGCGAGCTATCAGCAGTTTATGCACCATTTAGTTCGGGATTTACCGGCTCTGCTGATTTCACCTCAACGGCAAATTTTGCAAAAATTAGCTCAAATCCAACCGCTTGCAAAAGGAAACAAGCGGTCGTTTAAGGCGAAAAAAAGCCAAAGTGTCGAAAAATAAATCGAACAGGTGAAAACTGTCAAATTCCGCTTGCAACGCCATCTCGAACCCGATATGATGCATGCCATCGAAACAAATTCCGCCGCAAGCGGAATTTTATTTTGACAGAATTAAGAGAAAAGAATGTTAATTAACGTACTTACAATCGTTTATCTTCTCGTTGCGATTTTGCTTATCGGTTTCATTTTATTGCAACAGGGCAAAGGTGCAGATGCAGGGGCATCATTTGGTGCAGGTGCAGCGGGAACAGTATTTGGCTCAGCCGGTTCAGCCAATTTCTTATCAAGAACAACGGCAATTTTAGCCATTATTTTCTTCGGTGTTAGTCTTGTAATCGGCAACCTAAATGCACATAATATCGCACCGAAAAGTCAATTTGACGATTTAAGCCAAGTCGAGCAGAAACAAGCTGTACCGACTAAAACAGAAAATAACGATATACCGCAATAAAATTTAGAATTTAACGCTCTGGTGGTGGAATTGGTAGACACGCTATCTTGAGGGGGTAGTGTCCAGAGGATGTGCGAGTTCGAGTCTCGCCCAGAGCACCAAACATAAAAGCCTAGTTTTAACGACTAGGCTTTTTTATTATTGAAATCCCTTGTGCCACAAGGCTTCGCTGAATTTTACCTAGATAGATAACCATTGATCGTTTATCTAGTTAAATGGTTACAATTCAGTATTTTTGGGTTTTATTTTGTTTCATTTGGGATTTAATAACGCCAAAATAACGCCAATTTAACCAATCGATTTTGCTATGTCTGCCATATCGGGAGCGTAGTATGTGTTGAGTAAAATTTTGATGTCTCGGTGTCCGCTGATTTTTGCCAAGGTCATTACATCAACTTTTTTTGCAAGGCGGGAAAGGGCTTCTCGGCGGGAGTCGTGGAAGTGCAAATCTTCATTGCCTAAGCCGGCAAGATCTTTCATTTTGCGAAAAACCGTATCGTGGGTGGCAGACTTGATTTGAAAAACGGTCGGGTCTTTCTCACTTTTCACCAACAAAAGGTGTTTGAGAATTTGGATCGCAAAAGAAGAAAGCGGTACGGTTCGGGCGAAGCCGTTTTTGGTTTTCGGCAGAAATGCGGTGGCGTTTTCCAAATTCACATCGTCCCACTTCAACTGACAAATTTCACCGGCACGCATTGCGGTTTCAATTGCAAAGAGGAGTGATGCGCCGACACGGCTGATAACGGTTTGAGGCGGTGCGTCAAAAGAAAAGCCTGATACGAATATCAGGCTGTCAATTTCAGCTCGGCTATACCGCCTTGTGCGGGGTGGCGGTTCTTTGGGTTTATCGACGAGAGAAAGCGGATTGCTTTTCAGAAATTCCCATTTAATCGCTTGTGTTATTATGGCCGATAAGCTCACACGTTCACGCAATACACTTAATACACTGACTTCTGTTAATCGTTGAGCTTGTCATTTTTCAAAGTCTTTTTTCGATAAATCCTCAAGTAGAACAGCCCCTATTGGAGTTTTAGCAATGCGATTTAAACGTAAGGTTCTTCCCTTGCGCCGCCCTTGTGAACGGTAACTTCCTCAATATATTTATCGATCAACTCAGCAAACGTCATTTTTGGTACGGCACTGTATTCACCAGCTTCAATTTGACTTTCAATAGACATTGCCCAACGGGTAGCTTCCGTTTTAGTTGAGAAGGTGGCAGATTTTCTAATGCCGTTTTTACTAATTTGAACCCGCCATCTATCTCCACGTTTTGCGATAGTTGCCATATATTCCCTCTTAAATAACCTTTTTTTGCTTATGCGTTGCAAAAAACTCAATAACATCTTTTTTAAAATAAAGTTTTTTAGCTCTGTTTCTGCCTTTACCTCTAATATCAACAGAAGCAGGAAAACGTGGATCAGAAATAATATGGGAATAAGTATGATGATAAGAAAAGCCACAATAGTCGGCAATATCTTGAATTTCCCATAGCCGAATGTTATACCAAGACAATAGCAAAAAAAGCAAAACTCGACCGCTTGTCGAAAGATAGGCAGTTTTTTTATGGAGAAAATATGCCTTCACTTAAACTGACCCAATTCAGCGGTATCGCGCCACGTCGCTCGCCATGAAACCTGCATCAAGCTATAGCACAGGTAGCGGAAGATGTGGATTTATCCAGTGGTACATTGCGGCCGTGGCGAACGGATAAGAAAGTATCGGAGAAAATCGGCAAGCCGATTCGTTTTTTGTGCGGCGAATTGGCAGGTTACATTTTAATGGACAGCTATCTGGCGGTAATTGAAATGGAAAGCCTGTGCCAGTCGCAAGGTTACCTGCAGATTTTGGTGTTGGAAGAGCCGCTCCGATTATCAGCTATCAATCCGCCTGCCTATACAAGGGTGCACCGACACGGCTGATAACGGTTTGAGGTGGTGCGTCAAAATAAAAGCCTGATACGAATATCAGGCTGTCAATTTTGGCTATACCGCCTTGTGCGAGGTGGCGGCTCTTTGGGCTAATCGACTAAGGAAAAGTTGAACTATTATAATTACGGAGGTGTACTTTTTTATAGACAGGCAACAGAACATCAACTGATAACTTATAGTTTATTTTACCAATATGAACTATATAGAAAACTCCAACGCTTTGAATACTCAGTAATGATTAACGATAAACCATAACCATCTTGTAACGGACTATCCTCAGGCTTAGCATTTTTCACTTCTGTCGCCGTTAAAGGCTTAATTATTTTTGGCATTTCATAACTCCTTAAACACACCCACAAAAACACCCACCAAAAATTTTGGATTAAATAGGATTATTTCGGACTGTATCGGGTAGTTATTTTACTCAAAAGTATTGAAATTACTAGATTTTTAAGAGATTTTTGGATTAGTTCGGACTGGTTCGGATTAAATGATGGAGGCGTGTCCCGGAGTCGAACCGAGCTACATGGATTTGCAATCCAGTGCATAACCGCTTTGCTAACACGCCGTTGATGAGATAATGGAGCGGGAAACGAGGTTCGAACTCGCGACCCCGACCTTGGCAAGGTCGTGCTCTACCAACTGAGCTATTCCCGCATTTGAGTTGTATGTCGTGAAGACGATGCGTATTCTACGAAAATTTACTTCTCTGTCAAACCTTTATTTCACAGATTTAATTTAGATGCTGAAAAAAAGTGCGGATTGTCGATTTTTGCGTAAATTTTATTGATAAATATACGGAAAAAATTTAATCTTATTGAGAATAAATCTTATTACTTACCTAAAGGAGCATCTATGCGCTTAACATCTCTTACTCTCTCGCTATTACTTTTTTCCGCCTCAAGTTTTGCTGCCGATTTATCAAAAGAAACCGCCAGCTATAAACAATTTGTGGTTGAACAAATCGATCAATTAGTTAGTAGCACTGAAACGTTTGTCGGGCATTTGAAATCGGGCGATTTGCAAAAAGCGAAGCAAATCTACCCGCTTGCCAGAATGTATTTTGAGCGTTCTGAGCCGATCGCCGAAAGTTTTGGCGATTTAGATCCCCGTATTGATGCCCGCCTTGCCGATTTAGCCGAAGACGGTAAAAATGAGGCTGATTGGTCTGGTTTCCACAAAATCGAAAAAATCCTTTGGGAGCAAAATACGACGAAAGGAACAGAAGCAATTGCCGATCAATTATTGAAAGATGTCAAAGAATTGCGTGCCAAAATCCCAACGGCAGACGTAACGCCGGAATTGATGGTAACCGGTGCGGTGGATCTGCTTAATGAAGTTTCCACAACCAAAGTTACCGGCGAAGAGGAGATTTTCTCTAAAACCGATCTCTATGATTTCAAAGCCAATATTGAAGGAGCGGAAAAAATCTATGCAATTTTTAAACCGCAGTTAGAGCAGAAAGATGCCAAACTTTCCCAACAAATTGCGACTCGTTTTGCCGAAGTGAATGCCCTCTTAGATAAACATAATCAAGCAAAACAAGGCTATGATTATGTGAGTTACGATAAATTATCCGCCGCAGACATTAAAGCCTTAGCCGAAGCGGTAAACAAATTAGGCGAACCGTTGGCACAAATGGGTGTATTACTCGAAAAATAAGGATCGTTATGAGCAAATCACCGTTTCAATTCGGTCGGCGTGATTTTCTCAAAAAAGCAACCTTTGTCGGTGCCGGCGTGCTTGCCGGCACTGCAACTGCTTTAGAACCACGCACTGCCGTTAAAATCCAAGCCGTTTACCCTTTTTTCGGCACACATCAACAGGGGATTACCACACCCGCTCAACATCATATCTACTTTATGGTGTTAGATCTGCACACAACCGACCTTAGCGACATTCAGCAAATGTTCCAAACTTGGACACAATACAGTGCCAAATTAACTGCGGGTCAAAATGTTAAAGCCTACGGCACAAATCCGTTTGTGCCGCCGGTAGATACCGGCGAGGCGGACAGTTTAAATCCGGCAAATTTAACCCTAACTTTCGGCGTGAGTCCCTCATTTTTCGATAAGCTGAATATCGCCCGCTTACGGCCTGCAATGCTTGCACCGCTTCCGCACTTTCCTCGTGATCAACTGCGGGAAGCCTACACCGGCGGCGATATTTGTATCCAAGCCTGTGCCGATGATCCGCAGGTGGCATTCCACGCCGTGCGTAACTTAGTCCGAATTGCCCGTGCTAACGTTACAATGCGTTGGAGTCAGTCGGGTTTTAACTCTTTTGAAGGCAACGATACTCCCCGCAACCTGTTCGGTTTTAAAGACGGCACAGGTAATCCGCAGGGGGAAGAATTGGCTCAAACCGTATGGTATCAAGGTAATGGCTGGCTGAAAGGCGGGTCGTTTCTTGTCGCCCGCCGTATCCAAATGCACCTCGAAACGTGGGATCGTACCAATTTAGACGGTCAGCAGGAAACTTTCGGGCGTTATCGTGATTCCGGCGCACCGATTGGCGCAAAACAGGAGTTTGACCCTGTCGATCTAGAGCGGAAAGACGAAAAGGGTGAACTTGAAATTGCCGATATTTCTCATCTACACTTAGCCAAAAAGGCAGGGCCGAAAATCTTACGCCGTTCCTTTTCCTATGCCAGCGGTGTTGATCCGAAAACCGGTCAATTTGATGCGGGGTTACTGTTTATTTCCTATCAAAAAGATCCGGCACAATTTATCGCCATTCAAAACCGCTTAGGCAATATCGACAAAATGAATGAATATATTACCCATATCGGCAGCGGGCTATTCGCTTGTTTTGCGGGAGTAAAAGATGACAATGATTATTTGGGCAAAGCATTATTTGATGCGATTTAGCCTAGTTGCAGTGATGACGCTCAGCCTCGTGCTGAGCGTTTGTGCTTATGCCAAAGTGGAAACCGGCTCACTCTTTGTGCATCTGTCGGACGCAATGGCACAAGTCAAAAACGGGGAGGCTGCAAGTGCCGAGCCGTATCTCGCCGCATTACAGCAAGAATTTGAAGCGTTACCGAACCATCAATCTCAAGCAGGGCAAGCGGTCAGTTCCGCCTTAAAATCGGCAAAACAGCAGCCTGAGCTTGCACGCTTGGAGCAACTTGCCAAAGCACTCTACACCTTTGAAAAAGAGCAAAATCCGGTCGATTACCGCCAAAAACGCCAACAATTCGCCAAGCGGGTAATGCCCGTGTATCACGCCCTCAAAGATGCGGTGCAATCGCAGGATTTAGCCGCCGTTCAAACCGCTTATAAACGCTTCAACACTACTTGGGCGGTCAATGAAAAAGTGGTGAGAGAAACCAGCCTTGGACATTACGGGCAAATTGAAACGGCAATGACTTTGCTGCGTATCGCAATGCTGTCCGAGCCGGTGCAATTTGAAGAAATGGCGAAACAGGCGGACGCTCTCGCGAGTGCCTTAGCGGATTTCAATGCCGGCAAAGTAATACAACCACAATCGTTCGCCGATAATGCGCCGCAGACCTTACAAGACGGCATTCGTCTGCTTGAGCGAAGTTATCAAGCTCTCAGCCAATCGCAACACGAGCAAGCCAAGGCGGATATTACCCTTTTCATTCAGCAGTGGCCGATTTTTGAGGGCGAAGTCAGCACCCGCAACGGCAATTTATACCGCCGTGTCGAAAGCGATTTGCCACTCATCTTAGCCAAAGGCGATGCGCCAGAAAACCTTGCCGCCTTTCAACAACTGATACAGGATCTGAACGCCCTAGCACTTGATGCCGGCTATAATATGCTTGACGCAATGCTGGTCTTATTACGGGAGGGCGTAGAAGCCCTGCTCATTATTATGGCATTGCTCACCACCCTCAACCTTGCCAAACAACCGACTGCAAAACGTTGGGTTTATGCCGGTGCAGGTCTAGGGCTAATGGCAAGTGTGGCAGGGGCGGTGGCATTACAGCAATTTTTCCCTGCTATCTCTGCCGGCAAAAACCGTGAAATTTTAGAAGGCATTGTCGGGATCATCGCTGTGGCAATGATGTTAATTGTCGGTGCGTGGCTGCATAGCAAAGCCTCAATGCAAGGCTGGAAACGTTTTGTCGAAAAGCATATCCATAAAGCGCTAGCGACCGGCAGCCTATTTTCAATGCTCTCATTGAGTTTTCTCTCGGTCTTTCGGGAGGGGGCGGAAACCTTATTGTTCTACGCCGGAATGTTGCCATTAATCGATACGCAGGATTTATTAGCCGGCATTGCGTTAGCCTTAGTACTATTGACAATATTGGCGTGGATAATGCAGCGTTCAGCCGCCCGTCTGCCAATCCATCACCTGTTTAAAGTGATGACCTTACTTATTTATCTGCTCGGCTTCAAAATTCTTGGCGTCAGTATCCACGCTTTGCAACTGACCCAAGTCCTGCCGACCAGCGTCATCATCGACCTGCCGGCTATCCCGTTCATCGGTTTTTACAGCTCTTGGCAAGGCATTATTGCGCAACTGGTGTATTTGCTACTGATCCCTGTGATTGCAAAATGTTTTAAGCATTAAACCGCTTGCTTTCTCGAAGCGAGTAACCGTCCGGTTATTCGCTTTATTTTCCCTTTCGTTTTACATTAAATTACCTTCTTTTTATTCCTTATTCGTTGCTGTAAATATTTTTTTATAAAAAATAAATACGTGAAATAAAATTAACATTTTGATTTTAAATCATTTATTTTTTAAGCCTATTTATTATGATTTATATCAAAATTTAGAGTTGTTTTGTAAATTTATTTTTGATACAGTCTGAACAAATATTATTAAGCGTGCTAAAAAACGATGTCAAAACAGCCAAGGAGAGCGTATGAAAAATCCTGCCCCCAAACCGTTGGCAACAGAGCAAGAGAGAGCATTTATTGATCAACTCGCTCAAGGCACTTGTCGAGATCCCTTTGCCTATTTAGGGATTCACCAAAGCTCTGACGGTGTGATTATCCGAGCTTATCTCCCCGAAGCCTTACAGGTTACCGTGATTGATCCCCTCGCTCACCCTCTCTCAGCAATGCAGCTTATTGACGATCGTGGCTTTTTCTGTGCCGAATTATCCGGTAAAAAAACCGATTTATCTTACCGCTTGTTAGTCCGTTACGCCCATACTGAAATAGATATTGAAGATCCTTACCGCTTCCAATCGACGATTACCGAATTAGATAATTGGCTGCTTGCTGAAGGCACGCATATCCGCCCCTATGAAAAACTGGGTGCGCATCTCGTTACCCAAAACGAAGTAGGCGGTATCCATTTTAGCCTATGGGCACCGAATGCTCAGCGCGTGTCGATTGTCGGCGATTTCAACTTTTGGGACGGTCGCCGCCACCCGATGCGTTTTCATCACAGCAGCGGCATTTGGGATATTTTTATGCCGAATGCCAAAGCCGGCACATTGTATAAATTTGAAATTTTGGACAAAAACGGGCAAATCCGTTTGAAATCCGATCCCTACGCTTTCGCCGCCCAATTCCGTCCGGATACCGCCTCGGTTGCCAGCGGTTTGCCTGCGATTGTCGAAGTCGATGAGCAACACCGCAGAGCGAATGATCCCGATCAACCGATTTCAATTTATGAAGTCCATTTGGGGTCGTGGCGGCGAAATCTTGAGAATAATTATTGGCTTAGCTACGAAGAGATCGCCGATGAGCTGATTCCTTATGTTAAAGAAATGGGCTTTACCCACATTGAATTGCTACCGATTTCCGAATTTCCGTTTGACGGCTCGTGGGGCTACCAACCCACCGGCATTTATGCGCCGACCAGCCGTTTCGGTTCGCCGGAGGGGCTACGCACTCTCATCCGTAAAGCACACGAAGCAGGGATCAACGTTATTTTAGACTGGGTGGTCGGACATTTCCCGACAGACGAACACGGCTTGGGTAAATTTGACGGCACACATCTCTATGAACACGAAGATCCGAAAGAGGGCTATCATCAAGATTGGAACACGCTCATTTACAACTACGGTCGTAACGAAGTGCGTAACTACTTGACGGGCAATGCGCTGTATTGGGTCGAACGCTTTGGGATTGACGCCCTTAGAGTCGATGCGGTCGCCTCAATGATCTACCGTGATTACTCCCGCAAAGACGGCGAATGGATTCCCAACTGCTACGGCGGGCGGGAAAATTTGGAAGCAATCGCCTTTTTACGTGCCACTAACGATATGCTCGCCAAAGAGAGTCGAAGCGGTGCAACCATTGCCGAAGAATCCACCTCATTTGCCGGCGTAACCCATTCCACCGAGCAAAACGGCTTGGGTTTTGATTACAAATGGAATATGGGCTGGATGAACGACACGCTACGCTATATGCAAAAAGATCCCGCTCACCGCAAATATCATCACGATTTGATGACGTTCGGAATGATGTATCAATATAGCGAGAAATTTATGTTACCGCTCTCCCACGATGAAGTCGTGCACGGTAAAGGCTCAATGCTCGGCAAAATGCCGGGGGATTGTTGGCAACAATTTGCCAACCTGCGTGCTTACTACGGCTATATGTGGGGCTATCCGGGCAAAAAATTACTCTTTATGGGCAATGAATTTGCCCAAGGGCGGGAGTGGAATTTCCAAGAAAGTTTAGATTGGTTCTTGTTGGACGACAACCACGGCGGCTGGCACAAGGGTATGCTGAATTGGGTGCGTGATCTCAACCGTTTATATACCCAAACGGCAGCGCTCTATCAATTAGACTATGATCCGCAAGGCTTTGAGTGGCTGGTGGTGGACGATGCTGATCATTCGGTGTTTGCGTTTGAACGGCGGGCTAAAGACGGCTCAAGTCTGATTGTGGTGAGTAATTTCACCCCGATTGTGCGGGAAAATTACCGCATCGGCGTTAATCAAGCGGCAACTTACCGAGAAGAACTTAACTCCGATGCCAATCAATATATGGGCAGCAATGTCGGGAATTTCGGGCTGATTAAAAGTGAAGCGGTTGAACACAAGTCGAAACCTTATTCCATCAGCCTAACGCTACCGCCCCTGTCAACGCTCTTTTTAGTCAAAGAGAAGGCGGCTAAACCGCTACACAAAAAAGTAAAAAAGAAAAAGCGCTAAATTTGGCGAGTGCAAGCGGCTAGTTAGGTCAGCTTTTTTGCAAAACATTCTCTTGCACTCTCTCTGATATTCGAGGTCATTATGCACTATCTTGCCGGTCGCCCGTTTCCACTCGGCAGCCAATTAACCCGACTAAACGGTAAACAAGGGGTGAACTTTGCCCTTTTTTCACGACAAGCTACTGCCGTTGAACTCGCCATTTTTACCGAAAACGGCGAACAACGTTTCCCAATGGTGAAAACCGAAGAGATTTGGCATATCTTCATTGAGGGCTTAGCGGTAGGCTGTCTTTACGGCTACCGTGTAAGCGGAGAAACGGACGAGCAACAGGGTAACTTATTCAACCCGCAAAAATTATTGGTTGATCCCTATGCTTTACAAATTATCGGGCAACCTGATTTGGCAACGCCAGAGGCTCGCCAATGGTTTTTATGGAATGATACACGAGATAATGCCCATTTAGCGCCAAAATCGGTGGTGGTCGATCAACACAGATTTGACTGGCAAAACGAAGAGAGACCTTTCACCCCGTGGGCAAAAACGATTATTTACGAAACGCACGTCAAAGGGTTTAGCAAGCAGAACCCTGATGTGCCGGCAGCTATCGCCGGTACTTTTGCCGGAATGGCACACCCTGCCTCGATTGCGCATTTGAAGCGACTCGGCATTACGGCGGTGGAACTGCAACCGATTAGCTATCATATTGATGAACCGCACTTGCAGGCTTTGGGGCTGAAAAATTATTGGGGCTATAACGTATTGGGGCATTTTGCCGTTGATCCGAGCCTTGCCTATGATCAGACCAATCCGCTTGATGAATTTAAACAGATGGTCAAAACCTTGCACCAAGCGGGTATTGAGGTGATTTTAGATGTGGTCTTTAATCACACTGCCGAAGCCGGCAAAGACGGTCCGATGCTCTGCCAGCGGGGTATTGATAACCAAGCCTATTATTGGCTGAACGAAGCACGGGACTATTTTAACTGGTCGGGCTGCGGCAACACCTTAAATATTTCAGATTTGGCGGTACTACGTTGGGTCATTGATTGCCTCCGCTATTGGGTGGAAACGTGCCATATTGACGGTTTTCGGTTTGATCTCGGCGCAACGTTAGGGCGAACGCCAACCTTTTCCGAACATTCCGCCTTTTTTACCGCCCTTGCCAGCCATTCCGCTCTTGCTCACGTCAAATGGATTGCCGAGCCTTGGGATATTGGTTGGCACGGCTATCAACTCGGTGCATTTCCCAAACCGTTTGCGGAATGGAACGACCGCTACCGTGATGAGATGAAACGCTTTTTTCTGACCTCACACGGCGATTTGGGGCAGTTTGTCCGCCGCTTTGCCGGTAGCGATGATCTTTTCGCCCATAACCGCCGCCCTGCGAGCAGTATCAATTACATTACCGCACACGATGGTTTTACGCTACAAGATCTCGTCAGCTATAACGAAAAACATAACTGGGCAAACGGGGAAGATAATCGGGACGGACATCATAACAACATCAGCTACAATCACGGTGTTGAAGGCGAAACGGACGATCCCGCTATTCTTGCCGGACGCAACGCCAGCCGCCGAGCCTTGCTTGCCACACTGTTACTCTCCGGCGGCACGCCGATGCTTTTAGGCGGCGATGAAATGGGCAACAGCCAACAGGGCAATAATAACAGCTATTGCCAAGATAATGAAATCACTTGGCTGGATTGGCAAAACGCCGATCAGGATCTGATTGAGTATGTTGCCAAACTGATCCATATTCGCAAACAAATCCCGTTGCTTTCTGACGACAATCAATGGTGGGGGGCGGACAAAGTGCAGTGGCTACGCCCTGACGGCGAACCGATACAGTTTAACGATTGGCACGACCATTCCACCAAAGCCATTCAAATTTTAATGGAAGATCAATGGCTGATTTTGATTAACGCCAAAACGACACCACAACGCTTTTTATTGCCTAAGGGGGAATGGGACAACCAATTAGGCATAGAAAACAAGGCTCTGATGACTGATACGCTAGCGGTTACTCTGGATACTCTCGGGGTATGCGTACTTCAACGGAAACACATATAACCCAATTTGGAGATAACAATATGCTAAAACAGGAAGCATTCACCGACAGACGCAATTTAACCGCACAAACCCTTGTTTTAATCCTAGCCGGCGGGCGTGGCTCTCGCTTGTATGAATTAACGGACAAACGTGCCAAACCGGCAGTCTATTTTGGCGGCAGCCGCCGTATTATCGATTTCGCCCTCTCTAACTGTATCAACTCAAACCTGTTAAAAGTCGGCGTGATTACCCAATACGCCGCCCACTCGCTGTTGCGCCACTTGCAACGGGGTTGGTCGTTCCTGCCTTATGAGCGTAATCAATATATTGATATGCTGCCGGCACGTCAGCAAATTGACGAAAATACTTGGTATCGTGGCACGGCGGATGCGGTTTATCAAAATATGGAAATGATGAAATCCCACTACCGCCCAAAATATGTGATTATTCTTGCCGGCGACCATATCTACAAAATGAACTACAACAAAATGTTGGAAGATCACGTTGATTCCGGTGCGAGATGTACCGTTGGCTGTATTGAAGTCCCGCGTGAGCAAGCGAGCGAATTTGGCGTAATGGCGGTAAATGAAAAACTGAAAGTGCAAGCCTTTGTGGAAAAACCGACAAACCCGCCGGCAATGCCGGATAAACCGGATTCCGCCCTTGCGTCAATGGGGATTTATGTCTTTGATGCCGATTACCTATACGAAATGCTTGAACAAGAAGTCTCTAATCCCGATACAAGCCACGACTTCGGTAAAGATATTATCCCGAAAGCCGTTGAACAGGGCGTTATTTATGCTCACCCGTTCGAGCGATCTTGCGAAGGACGCAACACCACCGGATCAATCTACTGGCGTGATGTCGGCACAATCGATAGCTACTGGTCGGCGCATATGGATTTAGTCAGCGAAACGCCGCAACTCGATCTCTATGATGAATCTTGGCCGATTCACGGTCGCCCGCAGCAAACCGCACCGGCTCGGTTTTTCTACAAAAAAGCCCGTGCGCATACCCTTGATAACTCACTTATCGCCGGCGGCTGTGTGATTACCGATGCGGAAATCAGCAGTTCCGTTCTATTTAATCGGGTTATTGTGAATGAAGACAGCATTATTGAGGAATCCGTTATTTTACCACAGGTGCATATCGGCAAAAATTGCGTGATTAAACGTGCCGTGATCGATCGCCACTGTACCTTGCCGGACGGCTTAACTATTGGTGTTGATCCTGAACAAGATGCAAAATATTTCCGTATCAGCAAAGGCGGTATCGTGCTAGTGTGCCAAAAAATGCTCGACAAACTGGCAAAAGATCAAGCACAACAAGCATAATCTAACGAATACAAGCGGTGTATTTTGCCGAAATTATTGCAAAAAAACGCTCGCAACCCACCGCTTGTAAAGGGTATTATGCGTAAATTACAGGGACAGTAAGCTCTTTTAATGACACAACATAGGTTAAACCTCAATGAAAATTTTACATATTTGCTCGGAGATGTACCCGCTGATCAAAACCGGCGGATTGGCTGATGTAATGGGTGCATTACCGTATGCTCAACAACAGGCGGGCAATGATGTCCGAGTATTGCTGCCATACTATCCGCAGGTTGCCGAAAAACTGGGGGAAACGGTGGAAGTTACCACGCTCGGTACGTTCGCCGGTATTATCACTCTGCGTTTTGCCCATTTTAACGGATTAGGGGTGTATGTTATTGATGCCCCGCATCTCTTTAACCGCCGTCTGCCCTATTATGACGATAATTACCAAGACTACACCGATAATTACAGACGTTTTGCTCTGCTCGGCTACCTCGGTGCACAGCTCGCCGAAGGGTTGGATCATTGGTGGGGACGGGCAGAGATTTTACACGCTCACGACTGGCAGGGCGGGCTTGCGTGTGCCTATCTCAAAAGCTGGCACAGTCCGGTAAAAAGCGTATTTACTATTCATAACATTGCTTATCCGGGGAGGTTTCAAGCCTACCACCTAGCCGAACTCGGCTTACCGTGGGAATTTTTTCACCCGAACGGCTTAGAGTTTTACGGTGAAATCTCTTATCTCAAAGCCGGCTTATATTTTGCCGACCGTATCACCACCGTCAGCCCGACCTACGCCCTTGAAATTACCGAGCAGATCGCCGGTGGCGGAATGCACGGCTTATTGCAAATCCGCCAAGCCGAAGGCAGATTATGGGGGATTTTAAACGGTGTAGATGATACGGTGTGGAATCCGGACTGCGACCCCCATATCGTCGCCCATTTCCGTGCCAACTATATGCGAGGCAAAGCCAAAAATAAAAGCGAACTACAACGTTACTTCGGCTTACCGGAGCGTAAAGAAGCGTTATTGTTCGTAATGGTTACTCGTCTCACCGAGCAAAAGGGCGCAGATTTCCTGCTGGCGAAAATAGATGAAATGATGCAACAAGAGGTGCAACTGATCGTACTGGGCAGCGGCTCCCCCGATTTGGAGAACGCCTTACGCGCCGCTCAAGCCCGTTATTCACAGCAAATCGGGGTGAAAATCGGCTATGACGAAGCGCTTTCCCACCAAATCATTGCCGGCGGCGATGTCATTTTAGTACCGAGCCGTTTTGAACCTTGCGGATTAACGCAATTGTACGGTTTGAAATACGGGACTTTGCCGCTCGTTCGCCGCACCGGCGGGTTAGCCGATACGGTAAACGACAGCCACAAAGAAAATATCGAACGCCGCAGTGCAACGGGCTTTGTGTTTGATTCCCCCGATGCTAACAGCTTTTTCGATGCCGTCAGCAGAGCGATCAGCCTGTGGCAAAAAAACAAACTGTGGTCGAATGTGCGTCAAAATGCCCTTGCCCAAGATTTCGGTTGGGCGAAAGTTGCAGAGCAGTATCAAACGCTCTATCAGGAGATTGTCTAACGCCAGACAAGCGGTTGGATTTGCCCAAAATGCCGATGTTATACGCAAAATGGATATGCAAATATCACTGTAAGGTAAGGATGTCGGTTAGCATCCGTTCATAACATCGCATAATATAAAGATCTGATTAAACGGACGCCGGCGTGGCGTCCCTACTGTAAATCTTTCCCCCTATATTACGAAAGAGGGAAAATCAATCCCCTCTTTCGTAAAGAGGAAAACCAAGTCCTCCTTTGAAAAAGGGGAATTTAGGGGGATTTAGGGGGATTTTAAAAATCCAATCTAATCAAAACGGTCGCAAGCCTTGTATCCCTATGATTTAAATCCTCCTCCCCCTCTTTCGTAAAGAGTAAAAACCAAGTCCCCCTTTGAAAAAGGGGGATTTAAAAATCCAATCTAATCAAAACGGACACAAGTATTACGTCCAATATTTTGCGTACTACTACCTCATCTTGCAAAAAAATTCACAAAATCTGACCGCTTGAGTAGGTTTGATAATTTACAACCGCTTGCCATATCTGTATAATCCGCTCGCAATTTTTCCCCATTCATCTTTTAGTTAAGGAACTATTGCAAATGTCATTACGTGTGATTAAAGAAGCACTCACCTTTGATGATGTCCTTCTTGTCCCTGCTCATTCCACCGTGCTACCCAATACAGCCGACCTTTCCACCCAGCTCACTAAAACCATTCGCTTGAATATTCCGATGCTGTCTGCGGCAATGGATACGGTAACGGAAACCAAATTGGCGATTTCCCTTGCTCAAGAGGGCGGTATCGGTTTTATTCATAAAAATATGTCGATTGAACGCCAAGCGGATCGAGTGCGCAAAGTGAAAAAATTTGAAAGCGGTATTGTGTCCGAACCGGTAACCGTTTCCCCAACACTAACACTGGCGGATTTAGCGCAAATCGTGAAGAAAAACGGCTTTGCCGGCTATCCGGTGGTGGACGAACAAGATAACTTAGTCGGCATTATTACCGGCCGTGATACCCGTTTCGTGTCGGATCTCACCAAGACCGTTGCCGACTTTATGACCCCAAAAGATCGCCTCGTTACCGTGAAAGAAAATGCGACCCGTGAGGAAATCTTCCGCTTAATGCACGAACACCGTGTCGAAAAAGTGTTAGTCGTGAATGATGACTTTAAATTGAAAGGAATGATTACCCTCAAAGATTACCAAAAAGCCGAAAGCAAACCGAATGCATGTAAAGATGAATTTGGTCGCTTGCGTGTCGGGGCGGCAGTCGGTGCAGGGGCTGGCAACGAAGAACGGATTGATGCGTTGGTCAAAGCCGGCGTGGATATTTTGTTGATCGACTCGTCCCACGGACATTCCGAAGGGGTGTTGCAACGTGTGCGTGAAACCCGTGCTAAATATCCAGATTTGCCGATTGTGGCAGGTAATGTGGCAACTGCTGAAGGAGCGATTGCCCTTGCCGATGCAGGCGCAAGTGCGGTCAAAATTGGGATTGGGCCGGGGTCAATCTGCACCACCCGCATTGTAACCGGCGTGGGCGTACCGCAGATCACCGCCATCGCCGATGCTTCCGCTGCCTTAAAAGAACGTGGCATTCCGGTTATCGCAGACGGCGGTATCCGCTACTCCGGCGATATTGCCAAAGCCATTGCCGCCGGCGCAAGCTGCGTGATGGTCGGCTCAATGTTTGCCGGCACGGAAGAAGCACCGGGCGAAATCGAGCTTTACCAAGGCAGAGCGTTCAAATCTTATCGTGGAATGGGCTCATTAGGCGCAATGTCAAAAGGCTCAAGCGATCGCTATTTCCAATCGGATAATGCCGCCGATAAACTCGTGCCGGAAGGCATTGAAGGGCGTATCCCTTACAAAGGCTATCTGAAAGAAATTATCCATCAGCAAATGGGCGGTTTACGTTCTTGTATGGGCTTAACCGGTTGTGCCACCATTGACGATTTACGCACCAAAGCGCAATTTGTCCGTATCAGCGGCGCGGGTATCAAAGAGAGCCACGTCCACGATGTAACCATTACCAAAGAAGCGCCAAATTATCGAATGAGCTAATCGTTCTGCTTGCAGGCAAAACTTGCAAGCGGTCGTTTTCTCGGCAATATTTGTAAAATGAATGACGGACGCACTCTGTGCGTCCTGCTTTAACCCAATGAAATACCATTATTTTTTTCTTTTTGCATTTTTCTGCGCGTTACTGACCGCTTGCGGCAGCCCGCAATTTCGGCAGGTGGATTTAAACCCCGAATTCTATCAAGGTTATTGGGCGATGAACCCGATCGGCGAGCTTTACCGTGTGCTTAAATTTCACCCAAACGGCAGCGTAAAAGTCTATGATTACCAGTGCGAAGGTTCGGCAAGTTATCGGTTAAACGAAACGGAAACCTACCATCTCCGTAAAATAAAACCCAATATATTCAACCTGTTAGATAATCAACATAACGCCTTTGCGACATTTGAAATTGTGCGGGTGAACCCTCAGCAACTTCACGCAAAACAGCAATTTTTAGATAAAAGCGTTGAACCAAACAGCTACCAACTACGCTACCGTCATCAAGTTGGCGCAAAACCGATGTGTAATCAATAACAAGCGGTGGCATTCCACCACTTTTTTGCAAATACAAA
Source organism: Muribacter muris (assembly GCF_004569585.1). Classification (NCBI taxonomy): domain Bacteria; kingdom Pseudomonadati; phylum Pseudomonadota; class Gammaproteobacteria; order Pasteurellales; family Pasteurellaceae; genus Muribacter; species Muribacter muris. The sequence goes on from NZ_SPPA01000004.1 coordinate 68,121, forward strand.
TGGCATTATTAACACGAATTAGCAATAAAATTAATCGAGCGTTTCGCTACCTTATTAACTATCAAAATCGAAAACGCTTAACCAATTTTAACCCGACAATTATTGCCAGTAATTGTACGGGCGGCTTTATTGCGCACGATTTACATCTACGCTTCAATTCTCCGTTTGTGAATTTATATCTAACGCCAAACGACTTTATCCGTTATTTAAACAATATTGGCGTTTACCGATATCAACCCTTAACCTTTATTCAAACGGATAAACCTTACCCGGTCGGCAAACTGGGCGATATTACTCTCCATTTTATGCACTATGCCAATAATGAGGAAGCCACGCAAAAATGGCAACAACGCACAGCACGAATGGATTTGGATAATTTATTTATTATAATGACGGAACGGGACGGTTGCAGCTATCAAGATCTCGTTGAATTTGATAAACTCCCCTTTAAACATAAAGTGGTATTTACCCATAAGCCCTACCCCGAAATTCGCAGTGCGTTTTATATTCAAGGGTTTGAAAATCAGCAATGCGTAGGGAATTTGTTTGACTATATAGGTATTTTCGGAAAACGATATTATGATCGGTTTGATTATGTCGGGTGGTTCAACCGTTAAACCAAGCTAATTTATATGAGTAAAATATTTAGTATTAAAAATAAGGCATCATTTTGGGGCTTTAAAAAAGCCAAAATAATGAAAATTAGTGAAATATTGTCTTTAATTGATGATTTAAGTGTATATGACTTACCATATGATCCTGATAATTCAAAGTCATACTTAATTAAATCCTTAAATGAATTTGAGGGTATTCAAGTCGGAGTTGAAGGCGTAAGCAGTAGGACCTTTGAGCTATCCTACAATCAAGAAACTGAATGCTATGATATAAGAGTTTTTACTCCAAGTACTAGAGCTGATTGGCATATTGCTATTCATTTTATGCAAAACTTAGCTATGAAATTACAAAATAATATTATTGATGAAGATAATATTACTTATTTAGCTGATAATATCAATTATGACTATGAATGGGATATTAGAACAGGCATTGCATATTTACTAGATTCAGATCACAAAGAATCAACAATTTTTGGTATACATCATCCATTCTGTCCAAGTTATGAGCAAATAGACAAAATCAGATTTTCTAAAGACCAAATCAAAACGTTTGAGGAACTATTTTATGAAAATCAATATGTAGAAGCGTATTTTGCTAAACAAATGTTCTACAAAGATGAACATAATATAATTGGAACTTATTCCCTTACTCAAGAGACGCCAACTATTTTACCTTACAACGCAGAAGTCGAATTTTCAAATCTATCTTCTATAAAAAATGATGAAATTAGCGATTGGTTTATATCCATAGTTATTTTTAAAGATCCGGATAATATTGATACTTTTGAAGTTATTGGAAAACTGCACTATGCGAAATTTATTGAGAAATTACCTAAAGAAAAATATCGTTACATAGATCAAAAATATATTCTAGTTGATGGATTAACTCAAACAGAGTTAAAGAATTTACTTTAAATGTAGAGAAACAAAATGAACAACATTCACCAACATAAAATTTTAATCTTGGACTTCGGTTCACAATATACGCAACTGATTGCCCGCCGTGTGCGTGAAATTGGGGTGTACTGCGAGCTTTGGGCGTGGGACGTAACGGAAGCGGATATCCGTGAGTTTAACCCGACGGGCATTATTCTGTCCGGCGGGCCTGAAAGCACCACCGAAGCAAACAGCCCTCGTGCGCCGGAATATGTCTTCAACGCCAGTGTGCCGGTACTCGGCATCTGCTACGGTATGCAAACAATGGCGATGCAGCTCGGCGGTTTAACCGAAACGTCCGATCACCGTGAATTTGGCTATGCCGCCGTCTCCTTAGAAAATTCAACCGCTCTTTTTGCAAAATTAAACGATGATCTGACCGCTTCCGCACCTAAATTAGATGTTTGGATGAGCCACGGCGACAAAGTTACCTGCCTACCTGCCGATTTCCAAATTACCGGTACAACGCCAACCTGCCCGATTGCGGCAATGTCGGACGAAAACCGCCGCTTCTACGGGGTACAATTCCACCCTGAAGTTACTCATACCAAAAGCGGTTTGGACTTGCTGAAAAACTTCGTGGTTGATATTTGTGGTTGCGAAACCAAATGGACGGCAGAAAACATCATTGAAGATGCGGTCGCCCGCATCAAAGCCCAAGTTGGCGATGACGAAGTGATTTTAGGTTTATCGGGCGGAGTGGACTCCTCTGTTACCGCATTATTATTGCACCGCGCAATCGGCAAAAACCTGCACTGTGTATTTGTCGATAACGGCTTATTACGCCTCAACGAAACACAGCAAGTAATGGAAATGTTCGGCGACAAATTCGGTTTAAACATTATTCACGTCAATGCTGAAGATCGTTTCTTGGGCGAACTTGCCGGTGTGAGCGATCCGGAAGCCAAACGCAAAGTTATCGGCAAAGTGTTTGTCGATGTGTTTGATGATGAATCGAAAAAACTTACCAATGTCAAATGGTTAGCCCAAGGCACGATTTATCCGGATGTGATTGAATCCGCCGCCAGCAAAACCGGAAAAGCACACGTTATCAAATCTCACCACAATGTCGGCGGTTTACCAGATTATATGAAACTTGGCTTGGTTGAACCGCTGCGTGAACTTTTCAAAGATGAAGTACGCAAAATAGGCTTAGCGCTCGGTTTACCGGCAGAAATGCTCAACCGCCACCCGTTCCCCGGCCCCGGCTTAGGCGTGCGGGTACTCGGCGAAGTGAAGAAAGAGTACTGCGATTTACTGCGTAAAGCCGACGCGATTTTTATCGAAGAACTCTACAATTCCGGCTGGTATTACAAAGTGAGCCAAGCCTTTACCGTATTTCTACCGGTGAAATCAGTCGGCGTAATGGGCGACGGACGCAAATATGATTGGGTAGTATCCCTACGAGCTGTCGAAACTATCGACTTTATGACCGCACATTGGGCACACTTACCCTATGATTTGCTCGGCAAAATCTCAAACCGCATTATCAATGAAGTCAACGGCATTTCCCGTGTCGTCTATGATGTTTCGGGCAAACCGCCTGCAACTATCGAGTGGGAATAAAAACGCCGTATTGCATAGCGGTTCAATTTATTTCAAACATAGCTCAAAGCCCTGTGATTGCAGGGTTTTTCTATTTCTCCTTATTCGTGTTAGTTTAGGGGCTATATCTAGATCAAATTACTTCCTATAGCAACAGATTTTGGATAAATATTATTGTTCTCATCGAATCTATCGGTATTTAGAAAAAGCTCCTAAATCTTTTTTTTTAACTCTCCACAAAATAAATATTTGAACCTTATTATTGATACCAACTTTTTCATTGTAATTTTGGTGCTATACTATTTATTGATAACCTCTCAACTAAAGTGGTTTGTCATTACATTTTTTAAACAGAAAAAGATATTTACTACAAAAAAACTAATCACCTAAAAGAAAAAGGCTGTATAATTCAATAAATTATTTGTGACTATCGCTGGGGATTACTCAATACTCCAACACAAATGTGTCGATATCATTTTAATTTCAATGAGAGCATTAAGAAAAAATATCAAGTTCGCACTGGAAGATAATTAAAAATGGAGCTGTAGTAGATTAGCCCTAAATATCACTCCATTTGCGTAACGTGTTTAGTTGTGCTTTTGGTGCCCCAAAGTTAAACCGAAATTCACATTCCTTCAAGAATAACGGGAAGTTTTTTCGGTTTATTCCGTTGTATTTTCGCAGTACACGTTTCGCCTGACTCCAAAAATTTTCAATACCATTAATGTGATTTTTCACGCTCAACAAAAATCTCTGAACGGTTGATTCTTTCGTGCTGAAATTCGCTGACATCTAATGTATCGTAACTGCGATAAGTATCGGTATAAACCCGACTATTAGGCTTGGTTTTCCTTGTCATAACAGGCATTAGCGTTTCTGCTTTGGTATTTTAACCACAATGGTAAACACCTTTCCTTGATGGTTTAGTCAGCCAAAAACTGCGACTTTTCCAGCTGCTCTCCGACCTCTTATACCTTTGCGATGACCACCGAAATAACTCTCATCAGCCTCAATTTTGCCCTCGAAAATGTCTTGTTCTCAAGGGTGGGATGATATGCGATGACGAGCCTAATCTTGTGGTAAAACAATGACGCAGTATTCGGTTGAATGTCAAGCAAATTAGCCGCTGTTCTTGCCGTCACTTCTGCAACAAAAAATTCGAGCCGTCTTAGCTGAATTTTTTCTTTAATTTACAGTGAGTTATCTTCATTTTTGTAGTATGGCACCCTTGCTAATCTACTACAGCCCCTTAAAAATTATAATGAAAACGTTAAAACCGGTTCAAAAAATGAATTTTATTTAAGAATTTACAACTGGAAAATAGAGAATAAAGCCTTTTGGAGTAACGAACATAAAACCGAATGATAAGGGAAAGTATCCTTATAAACATCAAATGTAAGAAGTACTTTAGCAAGTATTAAACGTTATTTTGAATATATTTTCATTTACGAAGAATATTCTAAGTTAAATATCAATAAGACCATAAATAGAATAGAAGGGTTATTTAAATAACTTAAGGACAAGCTACGCCTACACAGCAGTTTAACGAGAAAATATAATACATTGTTTATGCAGAATCTTTTGAGTAGAAAGAGTTGCTAAGAACTATTAAGAATAGTCATTAGCAATTCTTTTATCCTAAGATTATTTTTTATAAGAGTTCAGATTACACTTAACTATATTGGAAATAATGATTTAGGAATTGGTGCCAGTGGTCGGACTCGAACCGACACGCTTATTCAGCGGCGGATTTTGAATCCGCTACGTCTACCAATTTCGTCACACTGGCTAATTTGGAATGTCTTAAAAACGGAATGAATTATAGAGAGCTTCGTTTGGGTATGCAAGCTAAAATCACTGAAAAAATCGTTGTTTGCCGTTATTTTCAACGGTTTATAGATAGATTCCCGCCAATATAGCAAAGAAAATGCCCATTCCGACATAATGGTTATTTAGAAAGGCTTTGAAGCAGGCATCTCTTTCTCGCTGTTTGGTTAATTTGCATTGATAGATAAATAGTGTCGCTGTGCAAGCGAGTACGATGAAGTAAGCGGTAGAAAATTGGCTGATTTTACCAAAAACGGTTAATAAAATGAGCGTAATAAGCTGTAATAAGGCGATGATTTTATTATCGTATTGCGCAAATAAGATGGCGGTAGATTTTACCCCAATGCGAAGATCGTCGTCCCGATCGACCATTGCGTATTGGGTATCGTAGGCCACCGTCCACGCGAGATTGGCGAAAAAGAGTAGCCAGCATTCTAGGGGAAGTTGCTCGCTGACTGCACCGAATGCCATTGGTATCGACCAGCCGAATGCCATTCCTAAGACAAACTGCGGCAGGTGGGTGTAGCGTTTCATAAAAGGGTAAACAGTTGCCAGCCCAACGGCGATAATTGACAGCCCAATCGTGTAGAAATTGAGCTGCAAGACTAACAAAAATGCGATAGCAATCAGGAGGATAAATAATGCCTTTGCTTCATTTGGGCGAATGCGACCTGTTGCAAGCGGGCGTTGGGCGGTGCGTTTTACGCTACCGTCAATATGGCGATCGGCATAATCGTTGATTACACAACCGGCAGCACGCATTACGATAACGCCCAGTACGAAAATCAGTAAAATAGAGAGAGACGGTAGTCCGTTGCTAGCGCTAAATAATGCCCACAGTGTCGGCCAAAGCAATAAGAATGTGCCGATGGGTTTGTCTAAGCGCATTAGTTGGGCGTAAGCTCGCCATTTATCAGAGGAAAAAAACGTCATTACGGGCAACAAATATTAATATTCACATCGCTGTTTGCCAAAAGGTTGGCGATTTCGAGCGGGAGCATTTTATCGGTAAATAGGTAGTTGATTTCACGCAGATTACCTAAGCGGACGATCGCATTACGGTTAAATTTAGAGTGATCGGTTACTAAAATAACGTTGCGGGCATTTCGCATCAATGCCCGTTTCACTTGTACCTCGTGGTAATCATAGTCCATCATTGAGCCGTCCGGCTCAACGGCACTGATGCCGAGAATGCAGAAATCCAAACGGAATTGGTTGATAAAATTCACGGTCGCTTCGCCGATAATGCCACCGTCAAAGCGTAATCCGCCACCGGCAATGGTGATTTGGAAATCTTCTTTTTGCATCAGAATATGGGCGGCATTGAGATTATTGGTAACAATGCGGAGATTTTGGTGCTCAAGTAGTGCGCCGGCAACCGCTTCCGGCGTGGTGCCGATGTCGATAAACAGAGATGAGCCGTTTGGAATCATTTTGGCGACATTCTGGGCGATAGTCTTTTTTTGCAAGAAAAAAAACTGTTTACGATCACTATAATCGCTGTTTTCACTGCTGGACGGCAGTGCCGCACCGCCGTGATGGCGGCGAATCATATTATTTTCCGCCAGTTCGTTTAGATCTCGGCGGATCGTTTGCGAGCTGACCCCCAGTTCATTGACGAGCAGTTCCGTGCTGACATAACCGAGCTGCGTAACCAGTTCAATAATCTTTTGATGCCGAATCGACTGTTTCATTCCGATGTTCCAATTCGATGATTTGCAAAATATTTCCTAAAACCGACCGCTTGCAAGCGGTCAGTTTTCAGCAAGATTTTACAGTTTGTCCACTAATTCAACCGCATAGCCGATATAGCTTGCCGGTGTCATCTGTTTTAAACGTGTTTTTTCGTTTTCCGGTAAGGCTAAGCCGTCAATAAATTGACGCATCGCTTCACCATCTACCCGTTTACCGCGGGTTAATTCTTTCAGTTTTTCATACGGTTTTTCAATGCCGTAACGGCGCATTACGGTTTGGATCGGCTCGGCTAAGACTTCCCAGTTTTGATCCAATTCATCTAGCAAATGTTGCTCGTTCACTTCAAGTTTGCTGATGCCTTTGAGGGTTGCCGCATATGCGATGAGTGCATAGCCTAAGCCTACGCCTAGATTGCGTAGCACCGTGGAGTCGGTTAAATCGCGTTGCCAGCGGGAGATCGGCAATTTCGCCCCTAAATGCGCCATTACGGCGTTTGCTAAACCCAAATTGCCTTCGGAGTTTTCAAAGTCGATCGGATTAACTTTATGCGGCATTGTACTTGAGCCGATTTCACCGGCAATCGTCCGTTGTTTGAAATGGTTAAGTGCGATATAGCCCCACATATCACGGTCGAAATCAATCAAAATGGTGTTAAAACGTGCCACGCAGTCAAAAAATTCGGCAATATAGTCGTGCGGTTCAATTTGTGTGGTGTACGGATTCCAGGTTACCCCTAATGACGTGATAAATTCTTGGCTGAAGGTGTGCCAGTCAATATCCGGATAGGCGGATAAATGGGCATTGTAGTTGCCGACCGCACCATTGATTTTGGCGAGAATATCAAGATTTTCCAGTTGTTTATATTGACGTTTTAACCGGTAAGCAACGTTTGCCATCTCTTTACCGAGGGTAGTCGGGCTTGCCGGCTGACCGTGGGTTCGGGAAAGTAACGGCATTTGTTTATAGCGGTTTGCCAATTCCTCAATAGCGGCGATCAATTTTTGCCATTCCGGTAATAGGACGTCTTCACGGGCGGTTTTGAGCATTAGGGCGTGTGAGGTGTTGTTAATATCTTCAGAGGTGCAGGCAAAGTGGATAAATTCACTGATTTTGGCTAACTCCGACAGCGTTTCACTTTTTTCTTTTAAAAAATACTCGACGGCTTTGACATCGTGGTTGGTGGTACGCTCAATCGTTTTAATCCGTTCGGCATCTGCCATCGAAAAATTGGCAACGATTTGATCTAAGTAATCGTTTGCCTGTTGGGATAAATGCGGTACTTCCTGAATTTGTGCGTGTGCCGCCAATTTTTGTAGCCAACGCACTTCTACGGTAACACGGAATTTTAATAAGCCAAATTCGCTGAAAATCGAGCGTAAGGCAGCCGCTTTATCTTGATAACGACCGTCAATCGGGGATAATGCAGTTAAAGCATTAAGTTGCATAGAAAAGTCTCCAGTTATAACGAGGAATATAAAGATTGAGTTGCAGTGAGAATTTTTTTACGGCAAAAGAGAAATTGCCAGCGGCTGCCGCCGACTTGCTGCCATAAAATAGCGGCACGGATACCGGCGAGTAGGGCGGCTCGCACCCGATGTTGAATATCCGGACGGGAAAGATAATCCTGCGCACCGATTACGTGAATTTTTGAACCGAGCGGGCTGATGATGTCGCTATAGGCAGCGGCGATATTGGCGATCATCTGTTCGTGCAGAATATCGCCGTCATAGAGAGCTAATTGCCGTTCTAATTGTTGTAAACGCTGCGCCAACGCCGATTTTGCCGTGGCATTTTTAGCCAGTTTCTGACTTAACGCTAAGATACTGATCCAATACCGCCCGATTTCCGTGTCCAACTTGCCCTGTTTCGCCCCAAATTGAGATAACAGCGTTTCAAAACCGACTTTCAACGAGCCGATACCGCCGAATACGGCTTCAGTCGATTCCGGTTGCGTGATCAACAAACTCCGTAACGAATGCCCGAAGATCTCACGATCCGCCGTGCCTTTGTGGGCAAATTGTTGCACTAACGCAGCCGTTTGACAAACCCCCGCTAATGCAATGGAAATATCCTGATAATGTGCCATTTTCCAAATCAAGTCATTTTGCAAAAAATTGCGTGGGAATATAGCATAAAAAGGCAAGATTGAGAATGTTTAGCGGGCAATCCTACCAATTTGCAAATTTTAGCAATTTCGCTTGTATTTCCGAAATCCGCCCCCATAATGGGCTAATTCAATTTAGGAGAGCGATAAAATGGCAAGAAAAAAGAAACCAATTGAGCTACCGTTACTACCACTTAGAGATGTGGTGGTCTTTCCGTTTATGGTAATGCCACTGTTTGTCGGGCGGGATAAATCTATCCAAGCCTTGCGTGCCGCAATGGAATCCAATAAGCAATTATTGTTAGTCACGCAAAAAGACCCGAATAATGAAGATCCGACAACGGATGATTTATACCATACCGGTGTGATTGCCAACATTATCCAAATGCTAAACCTGCCGGACGGCACGGTCAAAGTGCTGGTCGAAGGGCAAACCCGTGCCAACATTGAACATATTCACGATGATGAAAACGGTTTTTGGGCGGGCGTTACGGCGTTAGTCTCCGACTATCAAGATGACAATGAAGAATTGAAAGCGATTGCGAAAGCGACACTGACCGAGTTTGAAAATTACATCAAAACCAATAAAAAAGTACCAGCGGAAATTCTGCCTAAATTGCAAAAAATTCAATTTGAAGACCGCTTGGCAGACACAATGGCAGCAAATTTGGTGGTCTCCGTCAAACAAAAGCAAGCCTTGTTGGAAGAGATTAACCTGATCAAACGTTTTGAAGCCTTGTTAGTCGCAATGGCAACGGAGATGGATACCCTCGAAACCGAAAGCCGTATCCGCAACCGTGTCAAACAGCAGATGGAAAAAAATCAGCGGGATTATTACCTCAACGAGCAGATCAAAGCGATTCAAAAAGAGCTGGGTAACGGTGAAGATGTTGAGCAGAGTGAATTAGATAAGCTCAAAGAAAAAATTACCGAGGCAAAACTGCCGCAAGAGGTGCAGGAGAAAATCGACAGCGAGTTTAAAAAGCTCAAAGCAATGCCACAAAGCTCATCGGAAGCGACCGTAGTGCGGGGTTATATCGACTGGATTTTACAAATGCCGTGGCACAAGCGCTCGGTTGTTAAGAAAAATTTGCAAAAAGCGCAGGAAGTGCTGGATAAAGACCATTACGGGCTTGAGCGTGTCAAAGAGCGGATTTTGGAATACCTTGCGGTGCAAAGCCGTCTGAATAAACTGAAAGGGCCGATCCTCTGTTTAGTCGGGCCACCGGGGGTGGGGAAAACCTCGCTCGGTCAATCCATTGCCAATGCTACGGGCAGAAAATATGTGCGAATGGCGTTGGGCGGTGTGCGTGATGAAGCGGAAATCCGCGGTCATCGTCGCACCTACATCGGTTCAATGCCGGGGCAACTGATGATGAAAATGGCGAAAGCCGGCGTAAAAAACCCACTCTTTTTGCTTGATGAGATCGACAAAATGGCACAGGATATGCGGGGCGATCCGGCTTCAGCATTGTTAGAAGTGCTTGATCCGGAACAGAACAAAGCCTTTAACGACCATTATTTAGAGGTGGATTACGATCTCTCCGATGTGATGTTTGTGGCAACGTCCAATTCAATGAATATACCGCCGGCATTGCTAGACCGTATGGAAGTGATCCGTCTTTCCGGCTATACGGAAGATGAAAAAATGCACATCGCCAAAGAGCATCTAGTCGCCAAACAGCAAGAGAATAATGGCTTGAAAGCCGGTGAATTGACGATTGAAGATAGTGCGATTTTAGGCATTATCCGTTATTACACCCGTGAAGCGGGCGTGCGGAATTTAGAGCGTGAAATTGCTAAAATTTGTCGCAAAGCGGTGAAAGCGTTAGTGTTAGATAAAACCTGCAAAGCGATTACCGTTAATGAAACAAACCTTGCCGATTATCTGGGGGTGAGACGTTTTGACTACGGCAAAATGGATAACCAAAATCGTATCGGTGAAGTAACCGGTTTAGCGTGGACGGAAGTGGGTGGTGATCTGCTGACCATTGAAACCGCCTCGGTGATCGGCAAAGGCAAATTTGCTTATACCGGCTCGCTTGGTGATGTGATGAAAGAGTCGATCCAAGCGGCAATGGTTGTGGTACGTTCCCGTGCGGAAAAATTGGGCATTGCACCGGATTTCTATGAAAAACGGGATATTCACGTTCACGTACCGGAAGGGGCGACCCCGAAAGACGGCCCGAGCGCAGGGATTGCAATGTGTACCGCTTTAGTATCCAGTCTGACAGGCAATCCGGTGCGTGCCGATGTGGCAATGACCGGTGAAATTACCCTGCGTGGTAAAGTATTGGCAATCGGCGGCTTAAAAGAGAAGCTATTGGCGGCACACCGTGGTGGCATCAAGACCGTGATTATTCCGAAAGAAAATGAAAAAGATCTGGAGGAAATCCCTGAAAATGCGAAGCAGGCTTTAGCGATTTATCCGGTCGAAACTATTGACGAAGTATTGGCAATCGCCCTTGAAAATGCACCGCAGGGCATTGACATTGTACCGAACGGACAAAAAAGCACGATTAAGGTGAAAAAAACCAAATCGGCTAGTGTGCAGTAAATTAAAAGGGACGTAAAAACGTCCCTTCTTTTTTGTAAAAAATAGGCAAAATCACACCGCTTGCAGCAAATTAGTCGCTAATTGCCTTCGCTGTTATGGCGTAAATGCCCAAATTGGCTAGTTCAATCTATGCCCATACCAATGAAAACCGATGTCTTTCGGGGATTAGGAAAGGGACGCCGATTTGGTATCCCTACTTATGAGTAAAATTCAATTTTGTATCGCTACATAAGAGAATGAATGTTTTCATCAAATACCGTCTCATTTACCTCTTGAGGCGGGTTATCGCACAACCAATTTGCAAGGCGGGCATAATCCGCCAAACTTAAATTTTCCGCCCGCGCATTCAGGTCGATATTGAGAGCGGTTAATTGCTCGGCAGTAAAGAGTGTCGAAAGCGCATTGCGCAGGGTTTTACGCCGCTGGTTAAAGGCTTGAGTGGTAACACGATTGAGCCAGTAGATATCTTTTACCGGATGCGGTAGGGTTGGGTAAGGCACTAAGCGCACTACGGCAGAATCCACTTTCGGCGCAGGTTTGAACGCATTTGGCGGCACTTCCAACACCGGCATTACTTGGCAATAATATTGTGCCATAATCGTCAGCCTGCTGTATGCTTTACTATTTGGCGCAGCACACAGGCGTTTGACCACCTCTTTTTGCAACATAAAGTGCATATCCTCAATTAAATCGTGGAAAGTCAAAAGGTGGAACATCAATGGAGTGGAAATATTATAGGGTAAATTGCCAAATACTCTTACCCGCTTGTCTTGTTCGGTCAGTTTCAGGCTGTCAAAATAATCACGGAAGTTAAAACGTAGCGCATCTTGCTCAATGACGGTGAGTTTTTGATGTAAAAAAGGGTGATGACGTAGGCGTTCGGCGAGATCCCGGTCGAGTTCTACCACCGTGAGATGATCGATTAAATCGGCAACCGGCTCGGTGAGCGCGCCTAAGCCCGGCCCGATTTCCAGTAAAAATTGATCGCTTTTCGGGGCAATCGCCGCCACGATATTGTGAATCACATTTTGATCGTGGAGAAAGTTTTGCCCGAAGCGTTTACGGGCGGTATGTCCCAAGTGTTTTTTTGAATTTGAACTCATTGTTTGTCCTGACAAGCGGTAGATTACCGCCGTTTTTTTGCAAATTGAATAACGCAAAGAACCCCGCAAGCGCGAGGTTCTTATTTTTAATGTTGTTTAGAAATACTTGATGGTCGCACGATCTCTCAGTGCTTTTACCCAATCTTTAGAAGCCGCTTGGGCTTGTTTATCGACTAATTGTTCGTAGGCTTTTTGCATATAGGCATCTTCGGTGCGATCGCTTTCACGGGTATCCGTTACTTTGAGAATATGCCAACCAAATTGCGATTTGAACGGGGCGGAAATCACGCCTTTTTTACTGTTTTTCGCGGTTTTGGCAAATACCGGATCATAAATATCCAAGAAATTCCAGCCTAAATCGCCCCCCTCAGCAGCGGAGGCATAATCGACAGAATTAGTACTTGCCGCCTGTTCAAAGGTTTGCTTGCCGGCGTTAATCTCGGCGGCAATCTCCGTCAGTTTCTGCTTGGCTTGCTTATCATTTAAAATCGGGGTTGTTTTTAACAAAATATGGCTAATGCGGTGCTGTGTGCCGGTTACGGCTTTGATTTTGCCGTTCGCTTTTGCTTTTTCCATCATCTCTTTCGCAAGGGCTTGCACCTCTTGCGGTTCAACCTGAATCGTTTTGCCGATAGATTGGTGGCGGATTTGCTCCATTAACATTTGATGGGCAATCTGTTGGCGATACTGGTTGAGGGTAATACGTTGCGAGTCAAGGTAATCCAATAATTGCCCGTAAGTGATCCCGTTTTGGCGGGCAATATTTTCGATGACTTGATCGACATAAGCGTAATTCACTTTAATACCGGATTGTTGAATTTCACGTTGTACAATGAAATCGTTGATCAGATCGTCTAATGCCGCTTTGCGGTTGGCCTCCGTATTGGCACGCTTGCCCAATGCTTTTTGTACTTCGCTTTGCATCAATGGATGACCGTCAACGGTTGCCACCACACGTTCTTCCGCTTTAAGTTGAGCCACGCTCAACAACGCACAAGCGGCGACGAGAAGTGATTTTAGGTGAGTTAATTTCATTTGTTATTCCTAATTCAAGGTAAGTCGTCAAAATAGATGATTGTTAGAATCTCGTTCGCTGAAAAGGTTCACAGCGATTGGATTTTCTTAATCACGTTGGTGGTAGAGCAGCCGTTTTCAAAATTCAGCACCCGTACCTCGCCGCCGTTTGCCCATACCTCTTGGCTGCCGGCAATCTCTTGCGGTTGATAATCGCCGCCTTTGACTAATAAATCCGGTAAAATGTCGCCGATTAAGCGTTGCGGGGTATCCTCACCAAAGGGGACGACCCAATCGACAGAGGCTAATCCGGCTAACACCGCCATTCGCGCCTCCAAATCGTTAATCGGGCGGCTCTCGCCTTTAAGACGTTTGACCGACTCATCGGTATTGACCGCCACGATCAAACGATCGCCCAATTTTCGTGCATTTTCGAGGTAGGAAACGTGTCCCGGGTGTAGAATATCAAAACAGCCGTTGGTCATCACGATTTTTTCGCCGCGGGCTTTCGCCTGTGCCACGATAGCTTTTAAGCTCGGTTCACTTACCACACCAAAGCCTGTTTCGGTACGTTGGTGGATTGCCGTTTCCAGCTCTGATACGCTGACGGTCGAAGTGCCGAGCTTACCGACCACTACCCCTGCCGCCGCATTGGCAAGATAGCAGGATTCCTCAAGGGAACGCCCGTCCGCAATCGCTGTTGCCAACACGCTGATTACCGTATCGCCTGCGCCTGTTACATCATACACTTCTTTCGCTTGGGTCGGTAAATGGAACGGCGGTTGGTTTGGACGAAGTAGTGTCATTCCCTTTTCCGAGCGGGTAACTAAGAGAGCGGATAAGTCAAAATCGGCGATCATTTTTAGCCCTTTTGCCACAATTTCGTCATCGTTCGCACAATGACCGACCACCGCCTCAAATTCCGCCATATTCGGGGTGAGTAATGTTGCCCCCCGATAACGTTCAAAATCCGTGCCTTTCGGGTCGATTAACACCGGCACATTGGCTTGACGGGCAATTTGGATCATTTGTTGCACGCAAGCGAGCGTACCTTTGCCGTAGTCGGACAGAATCAAAGCCCCGCAAGCGGTAATATCCGCCGCTAATTTTACAAGCAACGGCTGGCTGTCCACCGCGTGAAAGCCTTCTTCAAAATCCAAACGCAGTAATTGTTGGTGGCGGGAGAGAATACGCAATTTGGTGATTGTCGGGTGAGTAGCGAGGGCAACACAGTGGTTTTGAATGTGGTGGGATTGTAATAGCGTATCTAGCGCCCGCCCCGCATCATCTTGCCCGATTAAGCCGTGTAAGATCACCGGTACGTTCAGGCTGGCGATATTCATTGCCACGTTGGCAGCCCCTCCTGCCCGTTCTTCCAACTCTTGCACTTTTACCACCGGTACGGGTGCTTCCGGCGAAATGCGGTGGGTTGCGCCGAACCAGTAGCGGTCTAACATTACATCACCCAGCACTAATACCTTTGCTGCGGTAAATTGAGGAGAATATTGCATCATCATTTTTATCTCATCAGTTAGAGTAAACAACGCAAGCGGTCTGATGACAAGATGTTTTCGCAAAAAATCGGTGTTATCCGACCGCTTGTTTTCGGTTATTTTCGGTTTTTCTTGATAAATTTCATCAAACGTTTCCGTTTGCGTAGCTGACTTGGGGTCAGCTTGTTGCGCCTGCCGGCAAACGGGTTATTACCTTCTTGGAATAGCACCCGAATCGGCGAGCCGATAATTTTCAAACTTTTACGGAAATAATTGGACAGATAACGTTTGTAGGAATCCGCTAGCCGATCAATTTGGTTGCCGTGAATGACGATAATCGGCGGGTTATAGCCGCCCGGATGCGCATATTTCAATTTTACTCGGCGGCCATTAACTAACGGCGGCTGATGCTCGTCCGTTGCCATTTGCAAAATACGGGTGAGCATTGAGGTCGTCATTTTCTGTGTAGCGCATTGATACGCTTCTTGGATTGAGTCAAACAAATTGCCCACGCCACTGCCGTGTAAAGCGGAGATAAAATGCACACGGGCGAAATCAATAAAATCCAACCGGCGATCGAGTTCCGATTTCACGTTATCTTTAATATCCTGCGATAAGCCGTCCCACTTATTCACCACAATCACGAGGGATTTGCCGGCATTTAAAATAAAGCCGAGTAGCGACAAGTCTTGATCGGAAATATTATCACGGGCATCAATGGTGAGGAGTACCACATTGGCATCTTGGATCGCTTGCAGGGTTTTAATCACCGAGAATTTTTCCACTGCCAAATGCACCTTGCCTCGTTTACGCACTCCCGCCGTGTCAATAATGGTGTAATGCTGACCGTCCCGCTCCATTGGGATATAAATGGAATCACGGGTTGTGCCCGGCATATCGTACACCACTACCCGATCTTCGCCTAAAATACGGTTGGTGAGGGTAGATTTCCCCACGTTCGGGCGACCGACAATCGCAATTTTGATATTTTTATCGTCCGCCGCATTGTCGTTTTCTTCCTCTAACGCATCGTCTAAGAGGGCGGTATCGGCTTCATTCTCGAAATCAAAATCGTGATCCCATTCGTCCTGTTCGACATCGTTGTTGTCATTTGCAAGATCTTGCTCGGATTCGACCGCTTGTTCTACCTCAAGGGATTGGGTGAGCGGTGCAAGCACCTGTTCTATCAGTTGCGTTACGCCCCGCCCTTGTGCTGCCGCAATTTGTTCGACTTCGCCTAAGCCAAGGGAATAAAACTCGGCGCAGTGGGAATCGGCATCAATGCCGTCTGTTTTATTGGCGACCAAAACGGTTTTTTTCTCGTGCTGGCGTAAATATTGTGCAATGCCGATATCTGCAGGTACTAAACCGGCTCGTGCGTCCACCAAAAACAGGACGACATCGGCTTCATCAATCGCCAACAACGATTGCTCCGCCATTTTTTCTTCTACGCCTTCTTCCGTGCCGTCAATCCCGCCGGTATCAATGACAATAAAATTGTAACCGCCGACATTGGCTTGCCCGTATTTGCGATCTCGGGTAAGCCCCGGAAAATCCGCCACCAACGCATCACGGGTGCGGGTCAAGCGGTTAAATAATGTGGATTTTCCGACATTAGGTCTGCCCACTAGGGCAACAACAGGAGTCATAAACAACCTCTATTTAATTTGGTTTGCACAGTTTTGCAAAATGGCGACATTATAACGTAAATATTGCAAAAGCTCTGCGGTTTTTCGTGTCGTAGGAAAATCAATTCCCTGCCTTTATCGGCTAACCAATCGTTGTGCAGCCGTATTGCATCAGTTTTTGCTTGGTAAAATTGGTACGGAAGCCGGCACTTTGGTTATTCAGGCTGATCACGCCGATCATTCCGTTACGGCAACGGTGTTTGTTGATGAACACTAAATTGTAGCCGGCTTCTTTGGTATAGCCGGTTTTGTTGAGCGCCGCATCAAAAATTTCGTTTCTGACAAGGGCATTGGTATTGTGCATATAAATATGTTTATTGCCGACTTTCACCAGTGTTGCCCGTGTATTTGACAGTTCCCGAATCATCGGTTTTTGTAAAGAATAACGGGAAAGTTTGACTAAATCCGCCACGCTGGACACATTTTCACTGGATAATCCCGAACTGTCTTTGAAGTGGGTCGAGTGCATTCCCAGTTGCTTGGCTTTTTGGTTCATTTTCTGAATGAACTGCGCACGGCTCATTCCGGCGGCACGGGACAGGGCGTGGGAGGCATAGTTGTCCGATTGCACTAACATTGCTTTGAGTAACTCGTGGCAGGCAATCGGTTTATTTTTCGGTAAATGGGTATAAGTGCCTTTAATGAAGTCCGTATCGGCTGGTGTAATTGCTGCCGTGCAGTGTTTATCGGTATTATTTTCCAAAAATACATTTGCCGTCATCAATTTGGTAACGGACGCTATCGGCTTAATTTGATTTGGCTGATGGCTTTCTAACACACGATTGTGGCTAAAATCATACACGACATAGGATTGCCCTGTGTAAGCCGCAGCGAAAACGGGGAGAAGACCAACGGTCAATAACAGTTTTTTTAACATAATTAAGTCAGTATCGAGTCAAAAAAGGGCTATATTACAATGTTTTATGCCACACCGCTATGCTTTCGTCTGCCAACAACGTTGGATAAAAGGCAAAATCTCCGTCAAAGCCTCTGAAATTGCAATCAGCGTGAGATTTTTTTCCGTCTTTTTCCCCAAAGGCGGCATAAAAGCGATGTGTTTATCTGCATCGTTAATCGGTCGCCACCGCCGAGGAAGCGCGGAACGGCGGCTAGGGTAAAAGCCGATCGTGGCAATATTGAGTGCGCCGCAAATATGGAGCGGGCCGGTTGAACCGGCAATAAACAGATCGGCACAAGCAAGCGAATGGCAAAAATCGGTGAGACTGTCATTTTTGTCGTACACTGCAACACTCGGATGAGCAATCAGTTGTTGCAGAGCGAGGGCTTTTTCGCTTTCGTTTGGGCCGGCGGTTAAGATCACTTGGCAATCAAATTGCGCTAAAATCCCTTGAATCAGCTCGGCGTATTGATGAAGGGAAAGATTGGTTGCCGAGCCGCCCGTACCGGCGTGTACAAACAGCCATTTTTGAGTCGGATCAATCCCCAGTTGTGCCACCAACTTCGCTTTTTGCGAAGCAACAGTTGTTGGCGAAAAGGCTAGAAACGGCGTGTCAGGCTCGATCACCGGCTGATTGTGATCCTGCAAAAAGCGGCGGGCTAAGTCTAAATTATATGCCGATTCCGCTTTTTCCGAACGTGAGCGGCGTTGGGTTAAGCGTTGATTATAGAGAAATTGAAACAGCTTGGTTGCAGGGGCTAATCGGTAAGCAATGCCGCTTCGCCACGTGAGTTTTGCGTTATACCAATCGGACACAAAGCAAATCGTTGCATCAAATTGGGCGGAACGCACCGCTTGCAAGATACGTTGTTGTTCAGCCTTTGACTTTTTATCGGCGGTATCGACGATCACCTTGTCAATAAACGGGCAAAGTTCGGCGAGCGGAGCGGTATAACTCGGCACGAGTGCCGTGATTTCAAGGTTCGGCATTGAGTGCTTAAGCATAGCAAATGCCGGAAAGCAGAGCATAAAATCGCCGATTTTATCATTGCGAATAACAAGCAGTTTTTTCATCTTCATTGTCTGTTAGAGAATGGGAGTGCTATCTTAGCATTTTTCCATTTATCCCCCTAGATGTCGGAGATTTTAGATGTAATTTTTCCGATTTTCGACTAGAATAAGGCGCATAAACGCAACCGTTTGCGTTTTGTTCATTCATTTTACTCACGTTTCAATAGGAATTTGTATGTCTGCGACAATTTTAGAATCTTTACCCTTAGGTCAAAAAGTCGGTATTGCCTTTTCAGGCGGTTTAGATACGTCCGCCGCGTTACTTTGGATGCGACAAAAAGGGGCAGTGCCTTATGCTTATACGGCAAATCTTGGACAACCCGATGAAGATGACTACAACGCTATCCCGAAAAAAGCGATGGAATATGGCGCAGAAAATGCACGTTTAATTGATTGCCGTGCGCAGTTGGCTCACGAAGGCATCGCTGCAATTCAGTGCGGTGCATTCCACATCTCCACAGGCGGCGTACCTTATTTTAATACCACCCCCCTTGGTCGCGCCGTAACGGGTACAATGTTAGTGGCAGCGATGAAAGAAGATGATGTGAATATCTGGGGGGACGGCAGCACCTTCAAAGGCAATGATATTGAACGTTTTTACCGCTACGGCTTACTCACTAACCCGCAATTAAAAATCTACAAACCGTGGTTAGACCAAGCCTTTATTGATGAATTGGGCGGTCGGCACGAAATGTCGGAGTTTTTAATCGCTAACGGTTTCCAATATAAAATGTCAGTAGAAAAAGCCTACTCTACGGATTCCAATATGCTCGGCGCTACCCACGAAGCGAAAGATCTAGAGTTCTTAAACACGGGCATTAAAATTGTGAAGCCGATTATGGGCGTGGCATTTTGGGACGAAAGCGTTGAGATCAAACCGGAAACCGTATCCGTTACCTTTGAAGAAGGTGTACCGGTAGCCTTAAACGGTAAACGTATTGAAGATGCGGTAGAATTGATTTTAGAAGCTAACCGCATCGGTGGTCGCCACGGTTTAGGAATGTCCGACCAAATCGAAAACCGCATCATTGAAGCAAAAAGCCGCGGTATTTATGAAGCGCCGGGAATGGCGTTACTGCACATTGCCTATGAGCGTTTAGTTACCGGTATTCACAACGAAGACACGATTGAACAATACCGCATCAACGGTTTACGCTTGGGTCGCCTGCTTTATCAAGGTCGCTGGTTCGACCCGCAAGCCTTAATGCTACGTGAAACCGCACAGCGTTGGGTTGCCAAAGCGATTACCGGCACAGTTACC
Source organism: Muribacter muris (assembly GCF_004569585.1). Taxonomy (NCBI): domain Bacteria; kingdom Pseudomonadati; phylum Pseudomonadota; class Gammaproteobacteria; order Pasteurellales; family Pasteurellaceae; genus Muribacter; species Muribacter muris. The sequence continues at coordinate 87,930 of NZ_SPPA01000004.1, forward strand.
CTTGAGCTACGCCGTGGTAACGATTACTCCATTCTTAACACCGAATCGTCAAACTTAACTTACGAAGCCGAGCGCTTGAGTATGGAAAAAGTCGAAGACGCTCCGTTCACCCCGGCAGATCGGATCGGTCAATTAACAATGCGTAATCTTGATATTGTCGATACACGGGAAAAATTAGGTATTTACACAAATACCGGTCTACTTTCCGTTCAAAATAATGTCTTACCACAGCTTGGGAATAAATAGTTAAACTAATAAAAAGCCGATGAAAAGTTCATCGGTTTTTTATTTTGTGAAAAATATACTATAACTCACCGCTTGTTAATAAGTTAAAAATAATAAAACCCACCATAAAAGGTGGGTTTTGTGAATAAAATCCGTTTCTTGTTACAGAATTTCTTTCGCTTTTGCGACAATATTTTCGGCGGTGAAACCGAATAATTTGAATAGCTCGCCTGCCGGGGCGGATTCACCGAAGCTGTTCATTCCGATGATTAGGCCTTCAAAACCAACATATTTGTACCAGAAATCGGCAATACCCGCTTCAATGGCAATACGTTTAGTTACGTTGCTCGGTAATACGCTTTCACGGTAAGCACTATCTTGCGCATCAAAGACATTGGTACTCGGCATTGAAACCACGCGTACTTTGCGACCTTCCGCACTCAACACCTCTGCCGCTTTAACGGCTAATTCCACTTCCGAACCGGTTGCGATTAGAATCAGTTCCGGTGTGCCTTCACACTCTTTCAGCACATAACCGCCACGGGCAATATTAGCTAATTGAGCGGCATCACGAGGCTGTTGCGCTAAGTTTTGGCGGGTGAAAATCAAGGCGCTTGGACCGTTTTGTTTTTCTACTGCGGCTTTCCAAGCCACTGCCGATTCCACTTGGTCGCACGGACGCCAGGTATCTAAGTTTGGAATTAAGCGTAATGCTGCAGTTTGTTCGACTGGTTGGTGAGTCGGACCGTCTTCACCTAAGCCGATTGAGTCGTGGGTGTACACAAATAAGACACGCTGTTTCATTAACGCAGCCATACGCACGGCGTTGTGAGCGTATTCCATAAACATTAGGAAGGTTGCACCGTAAGGAATAAATCCGCCGTGCAGGGCAATGCCGTTCATAATCGCTGACATACCGAACTCACGCACGCCGTAGTTGAGGTAGTTTCCGTCTTGGTTGTGATCGGCACGGATAGGCTTAGAGCCTGACCACAGGGTTAAGTTGGAGCTGGCTAAATCCGCCGAGCCGCCTAAAAATTCCGGCAGTAAATGGGCGTAGGCCTCAATCGCATTTTGTGAGGCTTTGCGGCTGGCGATGGTTGCAGGGTTTGTTTGCAGTTTTTCGATGAAGGCTTGTGATTCCGCCGCCCAGTTTTCCGGCAGATTACCTTCAACACGGCGTTTAAATTCGGCGGCAAGTTCCGGGTAAGCGGTCTGATAAGCGGCAAATTTTGCATTCCACGCTTTTTCGGCGATTTCGCCTTTTGCTTTGCCGTCCCACGCCGCATAAATCTCCGCCGGAATTTCAAAAGCAGAGTGTGCCCAGTTGAGATTTTGACGGGTGAGTGCAATTTCGTCATTGCCTAGCGGCGCACCGTGGCTGTCGTGAGAGTTGGCTTTATTTGGCGAACCGTAACCGATAATGGTTTTACAGATAATTAAAGTCGGGCGCTCTTTTTCTTCTTGAGCATATTCAATCGCTGCTTTGATTTGCTCGGCATCGTGCCCGTCCACATTGCGGATAACGTGCCAGCCGTAAGATTCAAAACGCATTGCGGTATCGTCCGAGAACCAGCCTTCAACGTGTCCGTCGATTGAGATGTTGTTATCATCGTAAAACGCAATCAATTTGCCTAAGCCTAATGTGCCCGCTAATGAGCAGGCTTCGTGGGAGATCCCTTCCATTAAACAGCCGTCACCAAGGAAAGCGTAGGTGTAGTGATCGACAATTTGATGACCTTCACGGTTAAACTGTGCGGCTAAGGTTTTTTCCGCAATCGCCATACCGACAGCGTTCGTAATACCTTGACCGAGCGGGCCTGTGGTGGTTTCAACCCCCGGTGTATAGCCGTATTCAGGGTGTCCCGGTGTTTTAGAGTGAAGCTGGCGGAACTGTTTGAGATCCTCAATGGAAAGATCGTAACCGCTTAAATGCAATAAGCTATAAATGAGCATTGAACCGTGCCCGTTTGATAAGACAAAGCGATCACGATTTGCCCACGCCGGATTGCTTGGGTTGTGAGAGAGAAAATCACGCCATAACACTTCGGCAATATCTGCCATACCCATTGGCGCACCGGGGTGGCCGGAATTGGCTTTTTGCACAGCGTCCATACTTAAAAAGCGAATTGCATTTGCCAGTTCTTTACGTTCTGCCATTATGTACTCCTAGAAATAAAATAAAAAGTTCTTTGATTTTACACTATTTTGTGCAAGGAAAGCGAAAAAGATGGTCAGCAAAATGTGATCTACTTCACATTTTATTGACCATTATTCCATCAGGCTTTTTCGGTTTTTTGTTGTGCTGCCCGTTGGCGGCGGATTTCTTTCGGATCGGCAATCAGCGGGCGGTAAATCTCAATCCGATCCCCGTTTTCGACCAGATCCGTTAATTTTGCCGGCCGGCTGAAAATGCCGACTTTATTTTCACGCAGGTCGATTTCCGTATATTTTTGCAACACGCCTGATTGCAAAATGGCATTTTGGATCGAAATTGGCGTATCCAGCGATAGCGTTTTGGTGAAATATTTATCAGGATAGGCGTACACAACTTCAATAACGATTTTCGATTCAGACATCATAGACCTCCTTTGCCCGTTGCTTGAACGCATTCACCATTTTCAGCGTTAATTCATTAAAAATTTTGCCGAACACAAGGGCGATCATCGGGTTGGCGAACTCAAAATCCAACGTCAGCCGAATATGGCAACTTTGCTCGTCAAAGGGCTGAAATGTCCAAGTGCCGTGTAAATGACGAAACGGGCCTTGCAGCAGAGTCATTGTGATTTTCTCATTTTCGATCATCGTATTATGCGTGCTGAACGTTTGGCGAATGCCGAGTTTTTCAATGATCAGTTCGGCATTTAAGGTATTTTCGCCCAAAGAGAGCGTTTTCGCCCCGACACAGCCGGATAAAAACTGCGGATATTGCTCGTAGCCATTCACTAAACGATACATTTGCGCCGCACTATACGGCACAAGGGCGGATTGATTGATCGTTGGCATTCTACTCTTTATCTAAAACATCAAAGAAAGCTAGTGTAGCACATTACAAGCGGTCGGTTACTGTCAATTTTATGCAAAACGGCGTAAAATTCCGCCCAAATTGAATTTTAGGAATGATGACGATGGAGAATGTTCGCTTAACTCAATATAGCCACGGTGCCGGTTGCGGCTGCAAAATTTCCCCGAAAATCTTAACCCAAATTTTGCAGACCGAACAGGCAAAATGGTTCGACCCGAATTTGTTGGTCGGCAATGAAACCCACGATGATGCGGCGGTGTATGACATCGGCAACGGCATCGGCATTGTCAGCACGACCGATTTTTTTATGCCGATTGTGGATGATCCCTTTGATTTCGGGCGTATCGCTGCCACCAATGCAATCAGCGACATTTTCGCAATGGGCGGCAAACCGATTATGGCGATTGCGATTTTAGGCTTTCCGATCAGCAAACTACCAGCGGAAGTGGCACAAAAAATTGTGGAGGGCGGACGTTTTGCCTGCCAACAAGCAGGCATAGCCCTTGCCGGCGGGCATTCTATTGATTCCCCCGAACCGATTTTTGGTTTAGCCGTTACCGGTGTTGTCTCTACCGAAAAAATCAAAAAAAATGCCGCCGCCACCGCCGGCAGCCAACTGTTTTTGACCAAACCGTTGGGAATTGGTGTTCTGACCACCGCTGAAAAACAGGGCAAATTAAAGCCCGAGCATCAAAATCTTGCCCGTGATGTAATGTGCCAAATGAACCGCATCGGTGCGGATTTTGCCGAGATTGACGGTATTACCGCAATGACCGATGTAACGGGCTTCGGGCTGTTGGGGCATTTGAGCGAAATTTGCCAAGGCTCGCAGTTACGGGCGGTGATGAATGTTGCGGGCATTCAAGTGCTGGACGGGGTCAAACACTATATCGCCCAAGGGGCAGTGCCGGGCGGCACGCAACGCAATTTCGACAGCTATGGTCATCTCGTTTCACCGCTGACGGATGAGCAAAAAGCGATTTTGTGTGATCCGCAAACGTCCGGCGGCTTATTGATTGCCGTTGAGCCGCAAGCGGTTGAAACCGTCAAAAAAGTGGCAAACGCTGCCGGGGTATTGCTCTATCCCGTGGGAGAATTAGCAGACTATGATCCGACAAAACCGTTGATTGAAGTCAATTAACTCATCAATGAGGACGAAAAATGGAACAGCAGTTTGATGCCGTGATTGTCGGCGGTGCAGTAACCGGCTCGGTGCTTGCGTTAGCATTAAGCAGTGCTAGCGGGCGTAAAATGCGGGTAGCGATCATCGAAAAACAGTTGTCCGATTATCAACAGCAGGGCGGCTTTGATGCCCGTTCGATTGCCTTGGCGTACGGTTCATTGCAAAAAATGGCAAAGATCCGACCGCTTGGCAGCGACAATTTAGCGGCACTGATAACAAAATTTGCCACGCCGATTAAGCAAATACAGGTCTCCGATCAACATCATTTCGGCAAAACCACCCTACGAGCCGATGAGTTAAAACTGGATAACTTTGGCGTGGTCGTAGAGTTGGCGACACTGGGGGAAACCTTAGCGAAAGCGATCGTCCAACAGCAAAATATCCACCTGTTCTGTCCCGATACGGTGCAGTCGCTCACACGCACGGCGGAAAAATGCACGCTCAAACTGGCTTCGGGGGAACTGCTCGACACGCCGCTGCTGATTGCGGCAGACGGCATTCAATCTCGCATTGCCCAAATGTGCGGGGTGGAAACGGTGTATGTGAAGGATTATCGGCAATCGGCGGTGATTGCCAATGTTGAACTTGCCGAACCTCATCATAATCAGGCTTTTGAGCGTTTTACTGCCCAAGGGCCGTTTGCCCTGTTGCCGTTGGCGGAGCGGACAATGTCGTTGGTGTGGTGCGTACAACAGCCCGATGAAATAATGGCGTATGCCGATGCACAATTTTTGCGTGCACTACAACAGCAGTTCGGTTGGCGGCTCGGTAAGTTTTTACGGGTGAGCAAGCGGTTTGTTTACCCGCTTTCTTCGCAAAAATCGACCAGTCATATTCATCACCGCTTGGCGATTGTCGGCAACGCCGCCCAGCTACTGCATCCGGTAGCAGGACAAGGGTTTAATTTAGGAATGCGTGATCTGTTTAGCTTGGCGGAATTGGTTACGCAGGCTTTTCAAACTGGGCAGGATCTCGGCGGTATCAGCCTATTATCCGAATTTGAGCAGCGGCGACAGGCCGATCAAACCCGCATTATGCGCAGCACCAGCGCCTTAATTAGCCTCTTTTGCCACGACACATTGCCGGTACAGATTTTGCGGAATTTAGGGCTATTGACCCTATCCCATTGTCGTGGGGCAAGAGAGCAAGTCGCCCACCAAGCACTTGGCTGGTAGGTTTTTAAAATTGGTAAGCGGGCAGTTTGGTTGAAAATTTTGCATTACTATGTGGTAGCGACACTAAGCAAAATCATTGCTCATCGATAGGGACGCAAGGCTTGCGTCCGTTCATAGCACCTCGACATTATGCGATTTTATGGCGGTTGTCAGCGTAGCGTGCCGTCAATGTCAGCTTATTGCAAACAATCCGCTTTTAGCGACCGCTTGTTTTAACGGTTTTCCACCCATTGAATAGCATGGTCTAAATTAGCTTGCCAATTTGCCGAAAGCGTGTCAATCCAGCCGCTAATTTGGGCTGCCCATTGCTCGCCGTTATCCGTTTGTGCCAGTTGGGCGATTTGTTGTAATTTTGCCAGTCCGACAGAGGCTAATGCCCCTTTGATTTTATGGGCTTCTTCGGCAATCGGTTGCCGCAGTGCCGGGTTATCGGTTTGCTGCCATTGCCGTAAAAAGTGGTGCAAGTTGTCCAAGTAGGTGGGCATCAGTTTCGCAAAGAGAGCGAAATTATTCAGTACGGCTTGCTTGCCCATTACGTCAATGAGTTCCCGCAAAATTTGGCGATCGAATGGGCTGTCCGGCAGATCGGTTTCTGCTTCAAGAGGTTCGTTGTCGGCACTATTTTCCCAAAACCCTTCATTGAAATAGCGGTTGAGACAGTCGGACAAGGCTTCAATCGAGAGCGGTTTGCGCAGCACATCGTCCATTCCCATTTGGCGATATTCCGATTTGGTTTGAACAATGTTGGCGGTGAGGGCAATCAATAGTGGCAGGTAATCGACTTCACCGTTTTCGTAGCTTGCCCGCCATTGTTGAGCGAGAGCCGTGCCGGTGGTGTCCGGCAGTTGAATATCCAGTAGCACTAAATCGTAGCTGTTTTGGTCGAACAGGCGGCAGGCTTCTGCACCGGTCATTGCGACATCGACTTGGCAACTGAATTTATCCAGCATTGCTTTCGCCACCACGACATTTACTTCAATATCTTCCACCAATAAGACTTTGAGGGCGTGCGTATTGAGAGAAACGGCTTGTTGGGAATTAACTTCATCGGCTTGAATGGTCAGAGTAAAGGTTGAACCTTGGTTCAGCTCGCTTTCGACGGTTAAATCGCCCCCCATTAGCTTGGCGATACGTTTGGAGATCGCAAGCCCAATGCCGCTGCCCTGCGCTTTTTTGCCTTGGGAGTTTTCCGATTGGTAGAACATTGCGAAAATTTTGCGGTGTTCGCTGGCTTTGATGCCGATGCCGGTATCCCGTAAAATAAAGCCGAAATGGTCATTATCATAGCGGACGACATTCAAATAAATATCGCCGCCGGCGGGGGTAAATTTGACCGCATTGCTGACTAAATTCCACAAGATTTGGCTAAGGCGGGCGTTATCGACAAAAATAAAGGTCGGCAGATCGTCGTCATAGCGGATATGGAACTTAATTTTTTTCTGTTCTGCCATTAGGTTGGCAAAATGGCTGATATTGCTGATGAGCTGTGAAAACTCCACTTCGGTGCGGAAAAGCTCGATGCGGCGGCTGTCGATTTTTTCTAAATCAATAATATCGCTGAAAATATGCCCAAGGGAAACGGCACTGATATTGATGGTTTTCAGGTATTCCCGCTGTTGATCGCTCAGTTCCCCTTCAAGCAGAATTTGGCTCAAGCCGATAATGCCGTTTAGAGGGGTGCGTAATTCGTGGCTGATGGTTGCCATTAACGTGGTTTTATCTCGGCTGTTTTTTTCGATCACTTCTTGATAGCGTTTGCGCTCGGTAATGTCCCGCCCAAACCCCATAATGCAGTGGCGGTTATTCACTCGGTCGAAATAGGGGACTTTGCGGATTTCAAAACAAGCCAATTTATCGTTCGGGTAACGAATCCACTGCTCGTAGGTAACGCCGGTGTTGCTGATTAGCGTATCTCGATCGGTTGCCATAATCAGCTTGGCGGTTTCCTCGGAGTAAATATCTTTCGGGGTGAGGTTGATAAGCGCTTTTTCTGTTTTGCCGGTTAAAATTTCTAATGCGCGATTGCCGCCAAGGTAATGCCCCTCGGCATCACGATAGAAGACTAAATCGGGGGAGGCATCAAAAAAGGAACGCAGAAAGGCGGCTTGTTGCTCCAGTTCGGCATTCAAACGGGCATCTTGCTCCCGTAGCCGAGAGAGCGCATTAAGGGAGTCTTCCAGCCGAATACGCGAGCGTTCCAGTTTTTCGACAATCAAATTGAAGAAATAGATCACCAATGGGGCGGAAATTAAGCCGAAGATGATTGAGCGTAAAATATCGATCGTTTGAATCTGTCCGGTAAACAGCAAACTCAATCCGGCTTGGATCACAATCGCACAACTTGCCAGCACCACAAACCCCAGCAGTGCGGATTTTCCTTTGCCTAAACGTAGCACCCAATTGACGTAATTTTGGGCGTAATGCCGTAAGCCTTTCATCTATTCCCCCGATTGAAAACATTGTGTTGTGTCGCGTTGCCGCACCGCTACGCATAGTTAGCGCCAATAAAACAGGCAGACGATCGCCACAATTGCGACTGCAACGCCAATATAGTTGATTTTATTGATTTTTTCTTTAAAAACCAATGCCCCTATGAGTGTGCCTAGCCCGATCACGCCTAAGTTCATTCCGGTGAATACGAGGGTGGGATCGTCTTTCATCGCTTGGTGGGCTTGAATGTAAAACAGAATATTGCCGAAATTTAACCCGCCTAATAATATCCCTACGCCAATGCTAGCCAAATGCCATTGGGTGTGTTTCAGCAGTAAATAGATAAACATCACGCAGCCTGCACCGATAAAGGCGATTAAGAGCGTGAGCGGGAACGCCGAGCCGCTTTTTGCCATTTGTTTGAATAAAATGTCGATAATGCCGAAACCGACCCATACCAGCGCTAAACTGATAAGCGCTGTTTTGCCGCCTTTGCCGTCAATACCGGCTTGGCTTCGCCACAGTAAACAGCCTAATGCACTGAATGCGAGTATCAATGCAAATAATTTAGGGAAAGTAACCGCTTCACCAAACAGAGTGAATGCGGCGAAAATCGGCAGAAAGAGTGAAAGGCGTTGTGCCGCATCGGTACGGATAATGCCCGCAAACTCAAGGGCTTTGGCTTGGATCAGAAACACGCTCGGCAATAACAGACCTAACGCAAAAAAGAGATAGGCGGACGGGTTCTCCGCCACAATTTGTACGAGCGTTTGCCCGTTAAAATTCGGTTTAAGCAGGCTATAACAGAGAGCGATGGCGACCAAATAGTTCACCGCAATACTCTGTGCGATAAAAATCCCTTTGCTACGTGCAATTTTGATCAGTACCCCGACGGATACACTACATAAAACGGCGAACACCAGTTGTAACATTTTGTTTTCTTTTCAAACAGTGATAAAGGGCGTATTCTACCCGTAATCAATGCGCTAGGAAATCGCACTTGTTGTTTTTGCAAGAAATAGGGGCGATCTCACCGCTTGTAATCGATTTTTTCCGGTTGCTCAACCAAAATCAGAATTGCCGCATCGCCGCCCCATTCTCTCGGCGCTTGGTGCAGGGCAAGCACTTTGGGGTGCTGCACGAGCCAACGGGGAATTTGGTATTTTAATGCCCGTGTGCCGTAGCCGGTCATAATACTGGCGCAGTAAACCTTTTCACGCTCGCAGGCTAAAATCAGGCTTGCCAATTCTTTTTTGGCCTGCTCTTTGGTTAAACCGTGCAGATCCAAAAACAGCTCAGGGTGAAAATCGCCCCGCCGCAGTTGTTTGAGAATATAAGGATCAACATCTTCACGGCGATAGCGGACTTTTTCGTTTTCTTCAGTTAGCAGCGGCTCGTATTCATCGGAAAAATAAAAGAGCGTATCGGCTTGCTCTTTTAGCGCCCGAATGGGATTAGCGTTGGTTTGCCGTTCGGTTTTCGGCATAATTGTATCTTGTTTGAGCTTTTTAGCCCCTTTGGCAGCCTGCTTAAACAGCTCGACATCGTTGTCATCAAACATTCTTTTTCCTCTTAAATTTAATTGGAAGCATTCTAACACAAAGGGAAATATGGTATAAAACCGCAAATTTTCTTTTGTGGTAAAATATTATGTTTGAACCTCGTTATAACCTCGATTTATTAGCCGATATTCACGCCTCGCCTGTTACGGACTATCTCAAAACTGTTTTAGATATGATGCGTTGGGCATACAGCTACTTTAATGCCTCCGATCTTTATTACGGGCACGGGCTTGACAATGCGTGGGACGAAGCGAACCAACTGGTGTTAAGTGCGTTGGCGTTGCCGGTCGATGTGCCGGAAAGCTTGTATGCATCACGGCTGACGTTAACGGAGAAAAATCGCATTGTGGCGATGGTGGAACAGCGTTTGGGCTTGCGTAAGCCGGTGGCGTATCTTACCCGTTCGGCGTGGTTTTGCGGCTTGGAATTTTATGTGGACGAGCGGGTGATTATTCCCCGTTCGCCGATTGGCGAGTTAATTCAACAGGGCTTTACCGGTATTTTACGCGCTGAACCGAAACGGATTTTGGATCTCTGCACTGGTAGCGGCTGTATTGCGATTGCCTGTGCGGAGCGGTTTCCGCAAGCGGAAATTGACGGGGTTGATTTATCCGTTGATGCGTTAAATGTAGCAGAGATCAATATTGAACGCCATCAGCTTGCCCATCGGGTATTCCCAATGCAATCTGATTTGTTTGATGATTTACCGCAAGATCGCTACGACTTAATCGTTACCAACCCGCCTTATGTCGATCAGGAAGATTTGGACGATATGCCGGAGGAATTTCACCACGAGCCGGAGTTGGCATTAGGTTCTGGGGTAGACGGACTGGATATGACCAAACGTATTCTTGCTCAAGCAGCAGATTTTCTTTCGGAGAGCGGGGTATTGGTGTGCGAAGTGGGCAACAGTATGGTTCATTTAATTGAGCAATTTCCAAGCGTGCCGTTTAATTGGATTGAGTTTAAACAGGGCGGACTAGGGGTATTTAGCCTCACCAGAGAGCAGTTAATTGCCCACCGTCATCTGTTCGATTAACCTTTTTTAGCCCCTGCGTTAAGGGGCTTTTATTTCCCACGCAGCCAGTAAAGCGGCTAAGCCCTCGCTGATTTGCTGTTCCGATAAATTGCCAAACCCTAAACTGAACAACCGCCGCTGTGGGTAATCAATCGGGTAAAGTTTGATCTTTTGCCGTGCGGCTAACTCTAATAATGTTTCGGTTGAACGGGTTTCGGTTAAGAGTTCAATCAACAAATTAAAGCCGGAATGCTCACCATAATAGCTGATTTTATGTTTATAAGGGGCTAATAATTGGCAAAGTAATTCCATTTTTTTGCGGTAGATTTTACGCATTCGGTGAAGATGCTTTTCAAAATAACCGTGTTGAATAAAGCGGGCGAGCCGATATTGTTCAAAGCGGGAAACCGGGCAATGAAAACAGGCGCAATAGTGTTGATAAAGATCAAGCAATGCGGGCGGCAGGATCATAAACGTTAGCCGTAATGACGGCATCAATAATTTAGAAAAAGACCCTAAATAGATCACTTTATGCTGCTTATCCAGACTTTTTAATGCCGGAATCGGCTTACCCTTATAGCGAAATTCGCTGTCGTAATCGTCCTCAATAATAAAACGACAGGGCTGTGCCTCCGCCCATTCTAGCAGGGCTTGGCGTTGGGAAATCGGAATGACTTGCCCGAACGGATAGACATTTGAAGGGGTAACATAGGCGATATTGACGGGCTGTAGAAATAAAAAATCCAAATCCAACTGATATTGTGCATTCAGCGGTAATTTAATGATCGGCTTTTGATATAACTGCAAGATTTTTTCTACTTTCGGATAGCCGTAATGTTCCATTCCGTAATAAAAAGGGCGGTCGGGGTAGAGCTGATTAAATAATAAAATCAAATGTTGAATACAATATTCCACCCCCGCCCCAATAATAATTTGGGCTGCCTGACAATGAATACCACGGGCAGCGGCAAGATAATCGGCTATCTGCTGGCGTAAATCAAGATCGCCCTGTGCAGCGTCTAACGGAAGCAAATGCTGGCTGGCGGAATGGTAAAGCCCTTGCCCGCTCTTTTTCCATTGTTGGAACGGGAAATGAACAGTGTCAATCGCATTCGGGTTGAAATCAAATTGCGGGCGAACAAGCGGTGGGTTGGCGGGCATTTTTTGCAAAACGGCGGCTGTTTGAGGAAAATCCAATTCCGCTTGAAAACAGACATAAAAGCCCCGCCGAGCGTGCGATTCAACATAGCCCTCGGCAATTAACTGATCATAAGCACTTTCAACGGTGTTTTGGCTGATATGTAAATATTGGCAGAGCTTACGCTTAGACGGCAGCCGATCGCCGAGTTGTAACTCCTGCCGATGAATAGCGGTTTTAATCTGTTGATAAAGTTGCTCATAGAGAGGCAATGGGGCGGATTTATCTAAATGATATGCGAGTTTTTGCATAAACTGACCTCATTTATTTATCAAAAATTGACACTTTTAATCATACCTGATTGGCGACAAAATACGAACCGTTTTTTATTTAGTTGAACAGGAGCATACAATGAGCAACACAACAATCGGTTCGGATTTAGTTAAACGGGGTATGGCGCAAATGCAAAAGGGCGGCGTCATTATGGACGTTGTGAATGCGGAACAAGCCCGCATTGCCGAGGCAGCCGGCGCAGTTGCGGTAATGGCACTGGAGCGTGTGCCGTCCGATATTCGTGCCGCTGGTGGCGTGGCAAGAATGGCAAACCCGAAAATTGTCAAAGAGGTAATGGCGGCGGTGTCTATTCCGGTGATGGCAAAAGCCCGTATCGGACACATTACCGAAGCCCGTGTATTAGAGGCAATGGGGGTGGACTATATTGACGAAAGTGAAGTGCTGACGCCAGCCGATGAAGAATTTCATCTGCTGAAAAGTGATTTTACCGTCCCGTTTGTATGTGGTTGCCGTGATTTAGGCGAGGCACTACGCCGCATTGGCGAAGGCGCATCAATGCTGCGTACCAAGGGCGAGCCGGGTACGGGAAATATTGTGGAGGCGGTTCGTCATCTACGCAAAGTGAATGCACAGGTGCGGAAGGTTGTCGCAATGAGCCAAGATGAATTGATGACTGAGGCGAAAAATTTAGGCGCACCCTTTGAATTACTGTTACAAATCAAAACCTTAGGCAAATTACCGGTGGTTAATTTTGCCGCCGGCGGTGTTGCCACACCGGCAGATGCCGCTTTAATGATGGAGTTGGGCGCAGACGGCGTATTTGTCGGTTCGGGCATTTTTAAATCGGAAAATCCGGAAAAATTCGCCCGTGCGATTGTTGAGGCGACCACTCACTATCAAGATTACGATTTAATTGCCCGCTTATCCGAAGAGCTGGGCGAAGCAATGAAAGGCATTGAAATTTCCCGCCTCTCCGCCAACGAGAGAATGCAGGATCGGGGCTGGTAAAATGGCAGATTACGCACATCTCACCGTCGGCGTACTGGCTTTGCAAGGGGCAGTTAGCGAACATTGCCGACAGATCGAACAGCTAGGCGCAACAGCGGTAACGGTAAAAAATCCGCAAGATCTGACCGTTTGCCACGGCTTAATTCTGCCCGGTGGCGAAAGTACCGCCATCGGTAAGCTAATGCGAAAAAACGGTTTATTTGATGCCATTCGTGCCTTTGCGGAGGAAGGAAAGGGGCTGTTTGGCACTTGTGCCGGAATGATTTTGCTAGCCAAACAGCTTGCTGATGACCCGACCGTCCATCTCGGCTTGATGGATATCCAAGTGCAACGCAACGCATTTGGACGGCAAGTTGATAGCTTTCAAACGGATCTCACTGTCAAAGGGCTATCGCAACCTTTTCCGGCGGTGTTTATCCGAGCCCCTCATATTATTGATTTTGATCGTAACAAGGTCGAAAGTTTAGCGGAATTTAACGGACACACCGTATTAGCCAAACAGGATAATCTACTTGCTTGTGCCTTTCACCCTGAACTCACTCCAAATCTTGATATTCTGAAGATATTTTTAGATATGCTGTAAACGATAAAACGTGCCGAAGGCACGTTTTTTTATTTTCGATAAAAGCTATCTTCTATGTACTAAGCGTCATTACGCCCAACCGTTATTGCGTTTTCGGCGAGGGAGAAGAAACGGAACGAATAAGCCAAGAAGTAAGCCGACACCGAGTACAGAGCCGCCGTAGATGAAATATTGGATCATTATTTCACGGGATTCGGCATTTTGTAGCGCTTCTAAATCACGGTTTTTATTTTTTAGAATATCCAGTTCCCGCTTCAGTTGGGCATTTTGTTCCAGCAATTCATTGCTTTGTTGGGCGGCTTGTTGAGTACGGCGTTGCATTTCTGCGGTGCGTTGCTGCCAGTCTTTATCAATATTGTTGAGCTTTAAGGTTAATTCTTGAACTTGTTGTTTAAGCTGTGGGGTTAATTCTTTTGAGCTTGGGGTTGCCGTGAGTTCGCTGTTTAAAATCCACGCTTCTCGGTTTTTGCTGTCTCGAATGAGGGCATAGCGATCTTTACGGTCGAGTAAGGTCACTTTTTCACCTGCTTGGATCGTGCCTGAAATTTTAAATTGATCGCCCGGTCCTTTGCGTAAGTAGGTATTTAAGTTTTCGGTTACATATTGAGTTTGCGCAAAGGCAGAGAGAGAGAAACTTATTAGTAAAGAGGCGAGCAGCGCCGAGATTCGTTTTTGCATTACATAAAATCCTTATAAAGCAAGAAAGAGAAGTGCAATGCACTTCTCTGTGAGGTTAATTAACAGAAAATGGCGTTAAGAATATAATAAATCGCAATCGAGAGAATTGCGCCTGCCGGTAGGGTGATAACCCAAGAGGCAACGATATTGCGGATAACACCAAGGTTGAGAGCGGCGATCCCGCGGGCAAAACCGACCCCTAACACTGCACCAACGAGGGTTTGGGTGGTGGAAATCGGTAAACCGGTACCGGATGCTAATACGACCGTAATCGCACAGGCAAATTGTGCAGCAAACCCACGGCTTGGTGTGAGATCAGTAATCCCCGTTCCGATAGTCCCCATTACCTTATGCCCCATAATTGCTAGCCCAAGGGCAATACCGATCGCCCCCATCGGCAGAATCCAAGGTGCCATAATGGTTTTGCCTTCAATAATACCGCCGTGATCGACAATCGATACCACGCCTGCTACCGGTCCGATAGCGTTAGCAACATCATTTGAACCGTGGGCGAATGCCATCGCACAGGCAGTGATGATCATTAAAATGGTGAATACTTTTTCGACACCTTCAAAACCGTCACCCAAGCGGGAGAGAAAGGATTTGCTGCGTAAATAGAAAATACAGATGATGGCGGAAATAATTGCGACAATTAAGCCCAACAATGCTGTTTCTTTACCGGATAAATTTAAGCCAACGTGTTTTAATCCTTTATCTAGGGTAACTACGCAGATGATAAAGACGGTTAAGGCGGTATAATAAGGGGCGTATTTGCGGGCATTTTCTAACGGTTTTTCCGTATCGAAAATCAGTTTTTGAGTAGAAATAAAGATGATATAGGCAACAAAACCGGCAATCGGCGGCGTGATAAACCAACTGCCGACAATACCGCCAAATTCAGACCATTGTACCGCTTCCATTCCGACCGTAATGCAGGCAAAGCCAACGATTGCGCCGATAATAGAGTGAGTGGTGGACACCGGCCAGCCCATTTTAGAGGCAACTAACAGCCAAGTGCCTGCGGAAAAGAGCGAAGCCATCATACCTAAAATCAGCACGTCCGGTTTGCCGGCAAAGGCTTCGGAAGCAATAATGCCGCTTTTGATGGTTTCCGCCACTTCTCCACCGGCGAGATATGCCCCCATAAATTCAAACACTAATGCAATATAAATGGCGCTTTTGACACTGATAACACCGGAGCCGACCGATGTACCCATTGCATTGGCAACATCGTTTGCGCCGATCCCGAATGCCATAATAAAGCCGAAAATTGCGGTAATCATTACCAACATAAAACCGTAGTTATGAATCAATTCCATAATTTCACAACCTCTTAGGAACGAGCCAACATTAACTCAATACGGGAACCGATACGTTGTGCTTGATCTGCCAAGACGCCGATCCATTCCACAATTTTATAAATCACCATAATATCAATCGGGCTGTGCTCGTTCTCAATGGATAAGATCGCTTTGCGTAGTACGATTTGAAGCTGATCCGTATCGTCTTCAATAATATCTAATTCTAAAATCATTTTATTGACGAAGTTAAGCTCACGTCCGCGGAAGCCGGTTTCAAGTAGGTGATCCATTTCGTCAATTACTTTGCCGACGTGAACGGCGGCATCAAGGCTACGAGTTAAAAAGCGTTCAAAAGCAGGTTGTACGTTTTGCGGGATAACTAATTGGCGACCGATAATGCGACCGGAAATATCTTTGGCATAATTGGCGAGTTTATCCAGTTGTGTAACCAATTCCAGTAAGTCGGTACGTTCAACCGGCATAAATAAACCGCGCGGTGATTTTAAGCGGATTTCCCGCTTTAACGTATCGGCACGGTGTTCTAAATCAATAATTTGACGGCGGATTTCTTCCGCTTTCGTCCAGTCATTTTCAAAGGTTGCCTCAAAAAAAGGCACTAATAATCCACAACATTCAGTCACTTTCTTGGCGTGCTTTTGTAGCGGTTTAAGTGGCGATTGAGCGAATAATCCTAAGATATTATTCATTGCCATAGATAGATCTCCAGTAAAATTAATATAGTTGGTCTGCCAAACGGCAAAACGGATCAAATTTTACCGTATGTTTTGGTTGAGATCACGGAATAATTATCGACAAGCGGTCAGATATGACAAAATTATTGCAATCGGTTTTAGGGTGATGCCGAACGCCTTTAAGGGAGATTGGCGATTGTCCCATTAAAAATCAAACATTTAATTTAAAAATTTGCGTGTTTTAAATTTACAATGTGTTGTAGAAATATTATTATTTCAGCCGTTTTGCCTATTTGGTAGGCGTTTTTTGATATTGCAAATTTAGAGGGTAGGTATGCAAAACCTAGAAAGTATTGTTGCACAAGCGATTTCAGCGGTTGAGGCAGCGAGTGATGTCGCTGCGCTTGAAGCGCTACGCGTTGAATATTTCGGTAAAAAAGGTCAATTTACCTTGTTAATGCAAGGGTTACGGGATGTGCCGGCGGACGAGCGCCCTGCGGTTGGCGCAAAAATCAATGAAGCCAAACAAGCGGCACAAGAGGCGCTGAATGCGAAGAAAGTAGCATTAGAAGAGGCGGAATTAAATGCCAAATTAGCCAATGAAAGCATTGATGTGAGCTTGCAGGGGCGGGCGACTGATTTGGGTGGCTTGCACCCGGTTTCAATCACAATTGAGCGTGTCGTTAAGTTTTTCAGTGAATTAGGCTTTAGTGTTGAAAACGGGCCGGAAATTGAAACGGATTACTACAACTTTGATGCGTTGAATATTCCGGATCATCACCCGGCACGTGCGGATCACGATACTTTCTGGTTTGATGCCAAACGGTTACTGCGGACGCAAACCTCCGGCGTGCAAATTCGTACAATGGAAAAAGTGCAACCGCCGATGCGGATTATCGCACCGGGACGGGTTTATCGTAACGATTACGACCAAACTCACACCCCGATGTTCCACCAAATCGAACTTTTATATGTAGATAAAAAAGCCAACTTTACCGAGTTAAAGGGGCTGTTACACGATTTCCTCCGTGCCTTTTTTGAGGAAGATTTACAGGTGCGTTTCCGCCCGTCTTATTTCCCGTTTACCGAACCCTCGGCGGAAGTGGACGTAATGGGCAAAAACGGCAAATGGCTTGAAGTGTTAGGCTGCGGAATGGTTCACCCGAATGTGTTACGTCAAGTGGGAATTGATCCGAACGAGTATTCCGGTTTTGCGGTCGGAATGGGGGTGGAGCGTTTGACGATGCTACGCTATAACGTTACCGATTTGCGTGCTTTCTTTGAAAATGACTTACGTTTCTTAAAGCAGTTTAAATAAATTGAGGAATAAATAATGAAATTCAGTGAATCTTGGTTGCGTGAATGGGTGAACCCTGCGATTTCAACGGCGCAGCTATGCGACCAAATTACAATGTTAGGGCTGGAAGTTGATGGTGTTGAGCCGGTTGCCGGTGAATTTAGCGGTGTGGTTGTCGGTGAAGTGGTCGAATGTGCGCCACACCCTGATGCTGATAAATTGCGCGTTACCAAAGTGAATGTGGGCGGCGAGCGTCTGTTGGATATTGTTTGCGGTGCGCCGAATTGTCGTCAAGGCTTAAAAGTGGCGTGTGCGGTTGAAGGAGCGGTATTGCCGGGCGATTTTAAAATTAAGAAAACCAAATTGCGTGGTCAGCCGTCAGAAGGAATGCTCTGTTCCTTTTCGGAATTAGGCATTAAAGACGATCATAACGGCATTATCGAACTGCCGTCCGATGCGCCGATTGGTGCAGATTTGCGTGATTATCTACAACTTAACGATAACACTATTGAAATCAGTTTAACGCCGAACCGTGCCGATTGCTTGAGTATTGCCGGTATCGCCCGTGAGGTTGGCGTGGCAAATCAAGCGGTCGTTAATCCGCCAAAAATTGCAAAAGTCGAACCGACCATTGCCGACAAAGTGGCGATTGAACTGGTCGCACCGGAAGCCTGCCCACGCTATTTATTGCGAGTGGTTAAAGGGGTAAACGTGAAAGTGCCATCCCCGCTTTGGTTGCAGGAAAAACTCCGCCGTTGCGGTATTCGCTCTATCGATCCGGTGGTCGATATTACCAATCTCAGCTTGTTGGAATTAGGTCAGCCGATGCACGCTTTTGATATGGCGAAAGTGGCACAGCCGGTGCAGGTTCGTCTGGCGAAAGAGAATGAAAAATTAGTGTTACTGGACGGCTCGACCGCAACATTACAACCGAATACATTGCTGATTGCCGACCAAAACGGCCCGCTTGCAATGGCGGGGATCTTCGGCGGACAAGCGAGCGGCGTGAGCGAAACTACCCAAGATGTGATTTTGGAAGCCGCTTTCTTTTCCCCACTTGCGATTACCGGACGGGCACGGCAGTATGGCTTGCACACCGATGCGTCCCACCGCTTCGAGCGAGGGGTTGATCCTGAATTAGCCCGCAATGCAATGGAGCGTGCTACCGCTCTCTTATTGGAAATCTGTGGCGGCGAAGCAGGTGAGATTGTCGAAGCGGTCAGCCCGGCACATTTACCAACATCAAAAACGGTTACACTACGCCGTGAAAAATTGGATAGCTTGCTTGGGCATTCTATTCCAACGGAAACGGTTACGACTATTTTTGACCGTTTAGGTTTCCAAGCCGGCTTTGAAAATGACGTTTGGACGGTACAATCGCCGAGTTGGCGGTTTGATATTGAGATCGAAGAAGATCTGATTGAAGAAGTTGCCCGTATCTACGGCTACAACAGCATTCCGAATAATGCGCCGCTCGCTCATTTACAGATGAAAGGTGTGCCGGAAAAAATGTTGGAGATGCAGCGGGTCAAAACCGCATTGGTGGATAGCGATTACCAAGAAGTCATCACATACAGTTTTGTTGATCCGAAAGTGCAGACGCTCTTGCACCCAACGCAGGAGGCGTTAATACTGCCAAATCCGATTTCAAGCGAAATGTCGGCAATGCGAGTGTCCCTATTAACCGGGTTGTTGGAAACGGTTGCTTACAACCAAAACCGCCAACAAAGCCGAGTGCGAATTTTTGAAACCGGCTTGCGTTTTATACCCGATGCCAATGCCGAAAACGGTATCCGTCAAGAAACGGTATTAGGGGCGGTGATTGTCGGCGATAAACGCCCGACACACTGGGAATATAAAGCGGAAAATGTCAATTTCTTTGATTTAAAAGGCGATTTGGAACGGGTCTTATCCCTGACTAAAATCGGCAAAACGCTACGTTTTGTGGCAAAATCGTTTCCGGCATTGCACCCGGGACAATCTGCGGCGATTATGCTTGATGGGCAGGAAATCGGTTTTATCGGCACAATTCACCCGAAAGTAGTGCAAAAATTGGGATTATCCGGCAAGCCGATCGCCTTTGAATTGTTAGCATCGGCTATTGCAGAACGGACTATCCCGAATGCGAAAGAGATTTCCCGCTTCCCGTCAAATAAACGGGATATTGCGATTGTTGTGGATAATAACGTGCCGGCAGGGGAGATTGTCGAACTCTGTCGTCAAGCCGGCGGTGAAAAACTCGTGGCGGTGAATCTGTTCGATGTGTATCAAGGGGAAAATTTATCGGTAGGCAAGAAAAGTTTAGCCCTTAGCCTCACGGTTCAAGATACGGAAAAAACCTTGGCGGAAGAGGAAATCAACGCAGTGATTCAAGCGGTATTAGAGGCACTTGCACAACGTTTTAATGCTTATCTAAGAGATTAGATTTAAGGAAACATTATGGCACTTACCAAAATTGAAATTGCAGAAAATCTCATTGAAAAATGCGGATTAGATAAACGTGTTGCCAAACAATTTGTTGAGCAATTTTTTGAGGAAATTCGCGCATCGCTGGAAAAAGGCGAAGAAGTGAAACTCTCCGGCTTCGGTAATTTTACGGTTCGGGAGAAAAAAGCCCGTCCCGGTCGAAATCCGAAAACGGGCGAAGATGTGGCAATTTCTGCACGCCGTGTCGTCTCGTTTAAGCCGGGGCAAAAATTGCGTGAACGTGTTGAAAATGAGATGGTAAAAGCCTAAATGATAAAGACATTCTGCCAAAAGCAGAATGTCTTTTTTAGAGGATAGAATAATAATGCGAATTTGGAAGAAAAGCACAGCGGTTGGGCTGATTGCAATAACGAGCGTATTTCTGACCGCTTGTAGCGGCACGCCACCGGCGGAAAAGGCAAAACCGACTCAAGTATCGAAAATTTATGGGAAACGCACCGGTAGTTTGCACGATCCGATTATGGCAATTAGCAGCCTAAGCGAACACCAACGTGAATGGAAAGGTACACGCTACCGTCTTGGCGGCACGTCTCGCAAGGGGGTCGATTGCTCCGGTTTTATGCAAATTACCTTTCGGGATCTGTTTGGTATTGCGTTACCGCGTACCACTACCGAGCAGGCCCAAGCGGGCAGAAAAGTGGCGAAAGCCGAGTTACAAACCGGCGATTTGGTCTTCTTTAAAACAGGGCGAGGTCCTAACGGCAAACACGTTGGGGTGTATGTTAAAAACGGACAATTTCTACACGCATCAACTAAGGGCGGGGTAATCTATTCCGATATTCACTCACCTTATTGGTCAAAAACGTTCTGGCAGGCACGGCGTTTATAAAAATGCGAGATAGATCACAAAATTAACAAAAAAATTCACGATTCTTTAAAATCTGTTTGAAAAGCTGAATAACTTGACGTAATCTAGCCTCAACAAATAAAAGTGTTGTGTTCAACAACCGATTTCATAAATTTGCTTTCCGAGTAGCCCCTAAGACTAGGGGCTTTTTTTATTTCTGGATAAATTGGTTACTTTGTTGAATGAGTTGTAAGAAGAGTGCCAGCGGCGGGCGGCTGTGGGCTTGTTTCTCGCCGTCCTCGTTGTAATGTTCAAAATCGCCTTTGCGATCGATATGGAATTGTTCGCCGCCCGGCAGAATTGCCACATTGCGTTTATAGTTTGATGCCAGTAGCCAACGGCGTTGGTTTGGTTCGCTCAAATCAATACCTTGTGCATAATCGCTAAGCGGTGAACGTAGCGCCAAAAATTGCGCCAGCAGGGTTGGGGCAATATCCAAATGGCTGGATAACGGCAGATAGCGGCTTTGCTGCCCCTGCCAATAAATCAGCATCGGTACTTGGGTACGTTGTGTGGCAAAACTGTTAGCGTTTGTTTGGTTGTCGCCAATATCGGCGGTTAGGATCACCAACGTTTTATTTAGCAAATTTTGGCGGGTTAAAGCAGCCCATATTTGCTCAAGTTGTTGGTTCAGTTGTGCGGCATTTTCGGTCGCAGAGAGTTCCACATAGCTGAAAAAAGGGCTTCGGGTAGCGTCTGTTGCCAGCCACTGTTGCCATTGTCCAACTGCCTCTTGATTATTGTGAGCGGACGGCAGTGGGAAATCCGCAAATAAGGCTCGTGAGTAAATCGGCTCGGCAAAGCCGTTGTGGGAGAATAATCCGAATTGATATTGCCATTTTTGCAGACTTGAAATAAAGACAGCGGGTGTGCGTTCATTGAGAATGGCATCGGTGTAGCGTCCGCTTAAACTGTAAAATAAGCTGACGATCCCACCACTTGCGGAATCCGCCCCACTGTAATGTTGCGTAAAGCGGCGGGACTGCTCGGCAATACGGGCAAAGGCAGGAAGAGTGTCTGCCGCAGCATTCGTCAGCCCCGACAGATTGATGAATAAAAAATTGATTTTATGCGGGTTTTCACCATATTGTAGCGGTTTTTTCGGGTAATTGAGATAGAACGTATCAAGTCGCCCTGTGGTTTCAAGCTGTTGTTCAAGATTGGCTCGATCGATTAAGTGGTGTTTTTCTAAGAAAGAGCGGGCGGTCATCGGGTAGGAAAGCGGATAATTGGCTTTTTGAGCAGTAATCGGGCGGTAGAAAGCAAAATCCGCCCACGCATAGAGCAAATGGGTGGCGGTAAAGCAGCTCAAAAAGACAAGGGCAACATATTTCCCCCATTTCTGCCGATTGAAACTACGCAGTTTTTGCCAACACCAGCGGGAATAGAGCATTTCTGCCAGTAAAATTAACGGCATCGGCACGAACAGTAATTGCCATTGGCGGCTGAGTTCCGCTTCATCAGGATTCACTAACAGATCCCACACTAAGGGTGAAAGGTGCAAATAAAAGCGTTTAAACACTTCCGTATCCAGTAATAAGCCGGTCATACCAAGGGTGGCGACAATCACCGAAATCCCTCTGAAAGTACGGTTGTGCTTAATCAGGAAACTGAGCGGGAAAAGCAGCAGTAAATAGAAAGCAAAAATAACAAAGCTGAAATGCCCGAACAGGCTGATAAAAAAATAGAGTTTGCCGAAGAGTGTATTCGGCCAATCGGCATTGAACGCATAGCGGGAGGCTATCAACAACGCCACCACGATGTTAAACAACGCAAACCAATGCCCCCAGCTAATGCGGCGGGAAACTTCCTCTCGGTATTGGCGGGAATTGTCAGGCAACAAGTGGCGCAGGGATAAAGCCATTTTATTTACTCGATTGGATTGCGTTAAGTAGTGCGTGATTAAAGGTTTCCGCCAATTTTTGACGTTGCGTTGGGTTGGCAATATTGGTGATTAAAATATTGCTCACCATATTGCCCAGCGCCATTAACGATAAATCCACCGGTGTTTTGTGCTTTTCAAGGGTAACGATTAAGTCGTTTAGTAACGCATCAAGTTGTTTATCTTGGTATTTGGATTGGGTTGCCATAGTTATCTTTTCTCGGATTTAAATGAGGTGAATAGTAGCATAAAAACCACTAACAAGCGGGGCGTTTTATGAAAATTTTCACGAAAATATCGCAAATCACCAAATGGCGCTTTTACCCTTAATATAGGGCATAAGTCGGTATTCATTTGGCGGAACAGCATTGCTCTGAATACCGGTTCACATTTTACAACGGGAGAGAATGCCGACTATTTGCAAAAATAGCCAGCGAACCGACCGCTTGTTAGGCGACCATCCGCTATTTGATTGCTATCATTGAACCGAAATTAAAGCATTGGAACCAAAGCTCGGTATGGGAAAAACCAACTTGGGCTAACCGTGTTTTGTGGATTTCAATGGTATCGGTACGCATCACATTCTCCAACGCAGTACGTTTTTGACTGACTTCTAGCTCACTGTAACCGTTGGCACGTTTAAAAGTGTGATGTAAATCGATTAACAACTCGTTGATATGACTATCATCAAAGCGAAATTTTTCCGATAAAACCAACACACCGTTCGGGTTCAAGCCGTTATAAATACGTTCTAATAATGCGAGGCGGTCATCGGGCGGTAAAAATTGCAAGGTAAAATTTAGCACGACCATTGACGCATTTTGGATCTGAACATTCCGAATATCCTCGCATAAAATATTGACCGGAATAGCGGAGTGAAACGCCTCTAAATGACGGCGGCAACGCTCAACCATTGGTTGAGAATTATCTACGCCGATAATCTGCACACCGGTTTTATCAACATTCCGACGAATTGACAAAATCCCTGCCCCCCGTGAGCAACCGAGGTCATAGACATTTGAGTTAGGGGTAACAAAGCGAGCTGCCAGCATACCGATAGCAGTAATAATATTGGAATAGCCCGGCACGGAGCGTTGAATCATATCGGGGAACACTTCCGCCACGGACTCGTCAAAAGTGAAATCACCGAGTTTCTCAATCGGTGCGGAAAAAAGAGTATCTTTCATTTTCAATCTTATTGGATAAAAATGGCTTATTATACTTGAAATTGATGCAGGTTGTTTGAGAGCAGGGATTTTTTGTCGAACTTGGGGTAGAATAGCTTTTTAAACGACAAGTGGTTTTTATGATTCATTTTGCAAAAAATGTTGATTAATCTCCCGCTTGTTGTCATTTTCTCAGACTGTTCATTTGAGGCTTTATGAAATACGAATTAAAAAAAACCAGCGGTAATGCACGCCGTGGGCGTTTGACTTTTAGTCGCCCGAAAGGTGAATTTCACGTGGAAACGCCGGCGTTTATGCCGGTTGGTACTTATGGTACGGTCAAAGGAATGACTCCTGAAGAAGTGCAGGCTACGGGGGCACAAATTATTCTGGGTAATACGTTCCATTTATGGTTGCGTCCGGGGCAGGAAGTGATGCGTCAGCACGGCGATTTACACGATTTTATGCAGTGGCACGGACCGATTTTAACCGATTCCGGCGGTTTCCAAGTATTCAGTCTCGGTAAATTACGCAAAATTAAAGAGGAAGGTGTGCATTTTCAAAATCCGATTAGCGGTGAGAAAATTTTCCTTTCCCCTGAAAAATCAATGGAGATCCAATACGATCTCGGCTCGGATATTGTGATGATTTTTGATGAGTGTACGCCTTATCCTGCCACGTTTGATTATGCCAAACAATCAATGGAGATGTCGTTGCGTTGGGCAAAACGCAGCCGTGATCGTTTTGATGAATTGGAAAACCCAAACGCGTTATTTGGGATTATCCAAGGGGGCGTTTATGAAGAACTGCGTAAAATTTCCGTTGAGGGATTAGTGGAGATCGGCTTCGACGGCTATGCGGTAGGCGGCTTGGCGGTCGGTGAGCCGAAAGAGGATATGCACCGTATTTTAGAGTATGTTTGCCCGCAAATTCCGGCGGATAAGCCCCGTTATTTGATGGGGGTCGGTAAACCGGAAGATTTGATCGAAGGGGTTCGCCGCGGCATTGATATGTTTGATTGCGTAATGCCGACCCGCAATGCACGAAACGGTCATTTATTCGTTACCAACGGCGTGGTGAAAATCCGCAACGCCAAATACCGCAATGATACGACCCCGTTAGACGCAGAATGTGATTGCTATACTTGCAAAAACTACACCAAAGCCTATTTGTATCATTTGGATAAATGTAATGAAATTTTAGGCGCACGGCTCAATACTATTCACAATTTACGCTACTACCAACGTTTAATGGCAGAAATCCGCCAAGCGATTGAAGACGATCGCTTTGATGATTTTGTGGTTGAATTTTATCAACGTATCGGCAAGGACGTGCCGCCGTTGCAATTAGCCCAGTCTGACTAATTGACGATTAGGCAGCCGGCAACGATAAGTGATGTTCGATCACCGAAAAGTGCTAAGTGCTTATCCCTCTGTAATGATAACTCAACCTATTGGTTGTGCATTTCAGGGGGATTTTTGTTTAGAGTGTCTTGATAACTGGATTAAGCTCTCTTTAGCTAGTTATTTTAAGATGGTTTTAAATATTGTGCTTAAAACACCATTCTCACGTCTTCAACTACAGATTCAAAATGAGCTTTAGGAATGCCGTTAACTGGTGTAAATGACATTTTACTGGGGGCAAAATTCTTAATTCCGTTGATATGGCGGTGATTTTCCTGCAAATGAATGTGGTGATTGATACGAAAATGATGAAATTCTCTTAATCCGGCATATACGGCTTGTGTAGAAATCCGTATAACCGAAAGTCGCTGTTTCTATATTATTTGGCAATGTGCTTTAAGCTTTTGCTGATTCTTTTTCTACATCTGCTAAGTCAATTTGCTGGCGACATATTGTACAAAATTCTATCATTAGTTCGAACAATAGTTCAGTTTTTTTCTGACCAAAAATAGCAAAGGTTTTTTCGCTGAGTTGGTTGGTTAGCGTCCATATAGGTTCTGCCTGTGCCTTGCCGGTTTTGGTTAAACGCATAATTTTTTCCCGTTTATCTACCAAACTTTCGCTAAACTCAATCCAGCCTTTTTCCTTATATTCCTTGCAGACGTTAAACACCGTCTGTTTCGGCAACAGCCATTCATCGCAAATCTGCTTTTGCGTACACTGCCCATTTTCCGCTGCTGCCAACGAATACAACACCGCAAAATGGTTATAGCCCAAGCCTAATTTAGCAATCCAAGCGTCCATTGTGGCATCTACTTCACTGATTTGTTTGCCTAGTTTTTCAAAATTACTCATTTAATTAGTCCTAAAAATAATCAAAATTGTGCCTAGTTTAACAGCATAAATAAAAAACTCAAGTTTAAAATAGTCTTAAATTTTACTTGATTTGGTCTTAAAAATAACTAATAATGCCACACATTTAGCAACTTTTAAGACTTTAAAATGAAGAAATTGATTTTATTATCTGTCTTACCCATCTTGTTTCTAACCGCTTGCCAAGAGCAAAACAGTGAACAAACCGAAACGGTGTTAATGAAAGTGAATGTAGTTCAGGTGCAACCTGCCGCATTAACGCAGACATTACGTCTTTCAGGTTCAATTACGGCTAAAGAGGATATTTCCGTGAGAACCCCATTAGTTGGTTTACAAATTCAAACGGTCAATGCGGAAGTGGGTGAGGTAGTTAAAAAAGGGCAGATTTTAGCTACTTTGGAAGCAAGCAATGTGCAAGCGCAGTTGCGTCAAAATGATGCGAATTTGCAACGAGCTAAAGCAAATTTGGCTTCACAGCAATCTGCTTTAACCGAATCGGAGGCTACGTTAAAACGTTATCAAACCTTGATGAAAAGTGATGCCATAAGCCGTCAGGAGCTGGAGCAACAACAGGCGAAAACCCGTGTGGCTCGTGCGGCGGTTCAGGCGGCGAATGCGGAAATTGCTCAAGTGCAGGCACAGCTTGACGACAGCCGTCATCAACGCAAAAAAGCCGAGGTGCTTGCTCCGGCAGACGGCGTTATCACGCAACGCAGTGCCGAAGTGGGCAATTTAACGGACAGCAATGCCTTGTTTCATCTTGCACGAAATGGTGAATTGGAAGCCACTGTTGAAGCCAGTGCAAAAGAGTTGTCTTTGCTTAAAACGGGCTTACCGGCAGAAGTTCAAGTGCTTGACCAAACGACAAGCGGTCAAATTCGCTTGCTTTCTTCCCAAATCGACCAAACAAGTCGTACAGGCAAAGCGCGTATTCAGCTGCAAACCCCAGCTCAACTCACGCTCGGCACACCAGCCACAGCCTTAATCAAACTGCCCGAAATGCAAGCCCAAGCTACCTTGCCTTTAAGTGCGGTCAATTTTAACGCTGATGGAACCGCCTTTGTGATGCTGGTCAATCACAATAAACAAATAGAACGTCGCCCGATTAGCCTTGGCGAAGTCAATCAAGGCACAGCCGAAATCCTATCAGGCTTGAAAGTTGGCGAACAAGTAGTACAAAAGGCTGGGGCGTTGATTAACGAAGGGGAGCGGGTTGAGCCCGTAACGGAACAAGGAGTGAAATAATGAACTTCAAAATTTCATCTTGGGCAATTCGGAATCCCATTCCCATTATTGTACTATTTTTGCTTTTAACGGTGTTGGGGATTAAGGCGTTTCAGGAGTTACCGATCAATGCCGATCCCGATATGCGTTTTCCAATGGTAAATATCACTGTAACACAAACGGGGGCATCGGCTGATGAATTGGAAAATACCGTTACACGTCGTGTGGAAGATGCGGTAGCGGGAATGGCTGGGGTGCGGCATATTACTTCGACCATTACCGAAGGTTCATCGGTTACGGCGGTGGAATTTCGTTTGGAAACGGACACAGATCGAGCGGTGAATGATGTGCGAAATGCTATTACGCAAATTCGTAGTAATTTACCGCAAAACATTGATAACCCTGTGGTCGAGCGAATGGATATGGAAGGCGGTGCGTTGGGCTATTATGCAGTGCAGTCGCCGAATATGAACCAAACGGAGCTGTCTTGGTTTATTGAAGATGCGGTGAGTCGTGAGTTGTTGGCGGTCAATGGGGTGCAACAAGTGAAACGGCTTGGCGGTGAGAAACGTGAAGTGCGTGTGGCGTTGCAATCGGCAAAACTCAATGTGTTGGGCATTACCGCCGAGCAGGTTAGTCAGCAGCTGGCACAGACCAATGCTAATGTGCCTGCCGGGCGTGTGCAATGGTTTGACCAAGAGCAATCCATTCGTGTGGTGGGCAGTCAGCCAAGTTTGGCTGATTTGGCAAATTTACCCATTGCGTTAAGTGATTATCGTAAAGTCAAATTGGTGGAGTTGGCGACCATTAGCGACAGCCACGCCGATGTTCGCAGCCGTACGCGTTTGAATGGGCGTGAAGTGTTGGGCTTTCAGGTATTTCGTTCCAAAGGATCAAGCGATACGGTGGTGGAAAAAGGCGTTTGGCAAGCGTTACAAAGGTTGGCAACCAATTATCCCGATATTCAGATCACAGAAGTGCATAATTCGGTGAATATCACAAAAGAGAACTACGATGTGGCGATTTCTACGCTGTTGGAAGGAGCAGCATTGACGGTGTTGGTGGTGTGGTTGTTTCTGCGAAATTGGCGTGCGACTTTGGTGGCGGCGATTGCCTTACCGCTCTCGATTTTGCCCGCCTTTTGGATAATGAAACTGCTCGGCTATACGCTCAATAGTATTTCGCTGTTAGCCATTACGTTGGTGATTGGGATTTTGGTGGACGATGCCATTGTTGAGATTGAAAATATCGAAACACACATTCATCAAGGTAAACGACCGTTTCAGGCAGCCTTAGATGCGTCTGATGCCATTGGTTTGGCGGTGGTGGCGATTACGGCAAGTATTGTGGCGGTGTTTTTGCCCGTTAGTTTTATTGAGGGTATGACCGGGCAGTATTTCGGGCAGTTTGGGGTTACGGTGGCGGCGATTACGGCAAGTATTGTGGCGGTGTTTTTGCCCGTTAGTTTTATTGAGGGTATGACCGGGCAGTATTTCGGGCAGTTTGGGGTTACGGTGGCGGCGGCAGTGTTGAGTTCCTTGCTGGTGGCTCGCTTGGCAACGCCTTTGTTGGCTGCCTATTTGTTGCAACAGACTGCCGCTAAAACGCCTGCGGCAACGTCTTCAAGCAAGCTGAAACAAGGCTACTTAACACTGTTAGCAAAAGCCTTGCATTTTCGCAAAACCACATTATTACTCGGCGGCGTATTTTTAGTGGCATCGGCTATGATTTTGCCACAGCTGCCTACAGGCTTTGTGCCGAAAGGCGATACGGGAATGAGCCGGTTAGATGTTACGCTGCCGCCAAGCAGTACGCTGGAACAAACCGATGAGATCTTGCAAAAAATTGACCGCACTATTCGCCAATATGACGAAGTGGCGTTGGTGTTTACCACCGCAGGTTCCGGCGAAATCAATAAAGGGGAAGTACTTATTCGCCTGAAGCCCCACCAAGTGCGGTCGATTTCGCAAAAGGAATTTGAAGACAAATTACGAGAGGCGTTGAAACAATTTGCGGATGTGCGGATTACCTTTCGCAACGAAATGGCAGCAAGAGATGTGTCGATTTTGCTGACGGGCAATGACCCTGTCAAACTTCAGCAGACGGCAAATGGGCTGAAACAGCAAATGCAAAGTTTATCCAGTGTTGAAAATGTACAAATTAACGCACCGCTGATGAAAATCGAAGTGCAAGTCAAATTGCGTGCGGACGAAGCGGCAAAAGCAGGCGTCAGTCCACAAGCGGTCGGAAATCTGCTACAAATTGCAACGTTGGGCAGCACAGACGGCAATGCCGCACGCTTTAATTTACCCGACCGCCAAATTCCTATTCGGGTTACGCTGGCAGAAAACGAGCGTAACCAGCCCGAAGTCATTCGCCAGTTGCGTGTGGCAAGCAGCAATGGTGGCACGATACCATTGAATACCGTTGCCGATATTCAATTTGGGGCAGGTTCGGCAAGTTTAGAACGTTTCGACCGTGAACGTCGTATTGCAGTGGAAGCGGATTTAGCCTTAGGGCAAACTATTGGTAGCGCATTATCGCAAATCAACGAACTGCCGATAATGCAAAACCTGCCTGATGGCGTGCGAGTGCCGTCATCGGGCGATGCGGAAATGATGGATGAAATGTTCAGCCAATTCGGCTTTGCAATGGCGGCTGGTGTGGTAATGGTGTTGTTAGTGCTGGTGCTATTGTTCAAGGACTTCTTGCAACCCCTTACCATTTTGACCGCACTTCCGCTGTCTATCGGCGGTGCGGCTATTGGCTTGCTCGCCTACGGTGCAGCGTTGGATATGTCGTCTGTCATCGGGATTTTGATGTTAATGGGGATTGTAACCAAAAACTCTATTTTGCTGGTGGATTTCGTGATTGAAAAACGCCAACAAGGAATGGCACGCCATCAAGCCCTTATTCAATCAGGCTCGGAACGTGTCCGCCCTATTTTAATGACCACCATTGCAATGGTAGCCGGAATGATCCCGGCAGTGTTTGCCGGCGGTGCAGGTGCGGCATTTAGAGCACCGATGGCAATCGCTGTTATTTGCGGCTTAACCGCTTCAACCTTATTGAGCTTAGTGTTCGTGCCTGTGGTTTATTCCCTAATAGATGATCTAAAAATGTGGATTACGCCAAAGTTGGCAAGATTGAGCTCTGTAACAGCAGAGGATAGAATGTTAGGAGGAGATGGATAATTTTTCTAAAAGAAAAATACTGTTTGAAATTTAGATTTCAAACAGTATATCCAAACTTAATATCTTTTATTATTGCGGTTTATACCGTTCATTAATTTCTTTTAACCGTTGTATATGAGCTTTTAAACTTTCGAATTGATTTTTTAGATAATCCCTCATTATTTTTGCCCCTGTTTGCTAAAAGATTTTGTATATCAGGATAATTAGCGAATGATTTCACTTTATGAAAAATTTAGTCATTATCTAGGATAGTTCTGTTTAGTTGAATAAATTTGCGTGCAAGCGGTCGCCGATCGTCAAATATTTGCAACTATTTATCAGCCCTGCCACTTTCCGTTATAATGCTTTCTTTTTTGTTCAACCGAGAGAATTCAAATGGCAACCATTGCAGCTAACCCCCTTGTTTTAGTGGACGGCTCGTCCTACCTTTACCGTGCGTTTCACGCCTTTCCGCCTTTGACGAATAAGCAGGGCGAACCGACCGGTGCGATGTATGGCGTGTTGAATATGTTGAAAAGCCTGATTGCGCAGGTCGAGCCGAGCCATATTGCCGTGGTGTTTGATGCCAAAGGCAAAACCTTTCGGGACGAGCTTTATGATGCCTATAAATCTCATCGCCCGCCGATGCCGGACGAATTACGCGCACAAATCCAGCCGTTACACGCAATGATTAAAGCGCTCGGCATTCCGCTGATTTCCGTTGAGGGCGTGGAAGCCGATGATGTTATCGGCACTCTCGCTGTACAGGCGGCACAGGCAGGCAAAAATGTGTTGATCAGCACCGGCGATAAAGATATGGCGCAACTGGTGAACGATCACATTATGCTGATTAACACAATGAACAATACGCTGCTTGACCGTGATGGCGTGGTTGAAAAATACGGTATTCCGCCGGAGTTGATCATTGATTATCTCGCTTTATTGGGCGACAGCTCGGATAATATTCCGGGGGTGAAAGGCGTGGGCGAAAAAACCGCACTGGCGTTGCTCCAAGGCATCGGTTCAATGCAGGAAATCTATGCGAATTTGGACAAAGTGGCGACTTTGAGCTTTCGTGGGGCGAAAACCTTTGCGCCGAAACTGGCAGCCGATAAGGAAATGGCGGATCTCTCGTATCGTCTTGCGACGATTAAAACCGATATTGCGCTGGCGGTCAGCCACGATCAGCTATTGACCCAGCCGCAGCAGCGGGATCAGCTGGTGGAGTTGTTCGGGCGTTATGAATTTAAACGCTGGTTGAATGAAGTAATGAATGACGCTAATCCGGTTACCCAAACCGCACCGGAAGCCATTCCTAACCGCTATGCTGCTACGCAAGCGGTCAGTGCCGAGCAAAATCTTGCAAAACCGATTGCAAAAATAAGCATTGATCGCACCGCTTACCAATGTGTAAACAGTGAAGCATTGTTCCAACAATGGCTGACGAAATTACAGCAGGCGGATTTAATCGCAGTAGATACCGAAACCAATAGCCTTGATACAATGTCTGCCGATTTGGTCGGTATCTCCGTTGCCCTTGAAAACGGCGAAGCCTGCTATATTCCGCTTGCCCATAAAGGGGCGGCGGGCGAGCAGAATGATCTGTTTGACGAGCTTGAGTCGCAAGCGGTACTGTTACCGCAACAACTTGATAAAGCCGATTGTTTAACTCGCCTCAAACCGATCTTAGAAAACCCGCAGATCAGAAAAATCGGGCAGAATATCAAGTACGATTTAACCATTTTTGCCCGAAATGGTATTGAATTACAAGGCGTGGCGTTTGATACAATGCTGGAATCCTACACGCTCAACAGCACGGGGCGGCATAATATGGACGAGCTTGCCGATCGTTATTTAGGGCATCAAACAATCCCGTTTGAAGAACTGGCGGGAAAAGGGAAACATCAAAAAACGTTCGATTATATTGCGTTGGACAAAGCGACCGAATACGCCGCCGAAGATGCGGATATTACAATGAAATTGCATCAGGTGTTATCCGCCGAGCTAGCCAATGAGTCAACCCTGCAACAGCTTTTCGAGCAAGTGGAAATGCCGCTTGTGTCGGTGCTTTCAAGGGTAGAACGGAATGGGGTGTTGATTGATCCGAGTTTATTGCACGCACAGTCTAATGAAATTGAGCAGCGTCTGGCAGAATTGGAACAACAGGTGCATCAGGCGGCGGGGGAAGTGTTTAACCTTGCCTCGACCAAGCAGCTCCAAGATATTTTATTCCAAAAGTTAAATTTACCGGTGTTGAAGAAAACCCCGAAAGGCGCACCTTCAACCAATGAAGAGGTGCTGGAAGAACTGGCGGCGATGGGGCATAGTGTACCACGCTTGTTGATTGAACATCGGGGCTTGAGCAAATTGAAATCTACTTATACGGATAAATTACCGCAAATGATCAATCGCCATACGGGCAGGGTGCATACCTCTTATCATCAAGCGGTAACGGCAACCGGACGGCTATCTTCCAGCGATCCGAATTTACAGAATATTCCTATCCGCAATGACGCAGGCAGACGTATCCGCCAAGCCTTTATTGCCCGCGAAGGTTATCAAATTTTAGCGGCGGACTATTCCCAAATCGAGCTACGCATAATGGCACATTTGGCAAACGATGAAACAATGATTGCCGCTTTTGCGCAGGGCAAGGATATTCACCGAGCCACTGCCGCCGAAATTTTTGGCGTAGCGTTAGATGCTGTTACCAGCGAGCAACGCCGCAGTGCCAAAGCGATCAACTTCGGGCTGATTTACGGTATGTCGGCTTTCGGCTTGGCAAATCAGCTTAATATCGGTCGTAACGAAGCGCAAAATTATATGGATCGCTATTTCCAACGTTATCCGTCAGTGCAACAATTTATGCTGAATATTCGGGAAAGTGCGGCTGAAAAAGGCTATGTGGAAACCCTGTTTGGTCGCCGCTTATACTTGCCGGATATTCGTTCTAGCAACCAAATTCGCCGCAAAGCAGCCGAACGGGTTGCGATTAACGCACCAATGCAAGGCACAGCGGCAGATATTATCAAAGTGGCAATGATTGCGATTGATAAAGTAATTCGGGATTGCGATGACATTCAAATGATTATGCAAGTACACGATGAACTGGTATTTGAAGTCAAAACAGAACGTATTGAACATTATTCGGCACTGATTAAGCAGAAAATGGAGAGCGCAATAGCGCTGACCGTCCCACTGATTGCTGAGGTCGGTATCGGCACAAACTGGGACGAAGCGCATTAAACGTAGCGTAAATTAAACGGGCGGTTTTCTATTGACTTTGGTTGAATTTACCGCTAATTTATCCGTGTTTTTTCATCTCAAATCCTTTTATTACAGGAGCTTTTATGCAAGATCGTTTAGTAACGGATACACGCAGTGAATCCCTGCTGAGCACCCACAAAGTGTTACGCAATACTTACTTTTTATTAGGGCTGACCCTTGCTTTTTCAGCGGTTGTCGCTTTTGTTGCGATGACGTTGAATCTGCCGCGTTTACCTTGGTGGGGAATGTTGGCGGGTTTCTACGGTTTATTATTTTTAACTAACGCCACCGCAAATAGTGCAGCGGGTATTGCCAGCGTTTTCGCTTTGACCGGTTTTCTCGGTTATAGCCTTGGGCCGATTTTAAACGCTTACCTCAGCCACGGCTTAGGTGATGTAGTGGCATTAGCCTTTGGTGCAACCGCATTGGTCTTCTTTGCGTGTTCTGCGTATGTGCTGACCACCAAAAAAGATATGTCTTTCCTCTCCGGAATGATGATTGCATTGTTCGTCGTGCTATTAGTGGGGGTGATTGCTAACCTGTTCTTAGCGATTCCGGCACTAAGCCTTGCGATTAGCGCGCTGTTTATTGTGTTCTCAAGCGGTGCGATCTTGCTTGCAACCAGCAATATTATCCACGGCGGCGAAACGAACTATATCCGTGCGACAGTGGATTTATACGTTTCTCTCTACAACTTATTTGTGAGTTTCCTCAATATTTTTGGGGTACTCGGCAGCGACGACTAAGTTTTCGATTTTGACAAATGCCACAGTAATGTGGCATTTTTTATTGGACTATGGATCATTTTATTCAATTAAATCAACAACAATTTGCCACCGATGAATTTGGCTATCTGAAAAATTTAGCCGATTGGTCGCCGGAGTTGGCAGAAGAAATCGCTAAGGCAGAGCAGATTACACTTACGCCGGAACATTGGGAAATCGTCTTTTTTGTGCGGGAATTTTATCAAGAGTATAAAACTTCGCCTGCGATCAGAATGTTGGTCAAATCCCTTGCCCAAAAATTTGGCGAAGAAAAGGGTAACAGCCGTTATTTACAACGCCTTTTTCCTGACGGCCCGGCAAAACAGGCGACTAAAATTGCCGGTTTGCCGAAGCCGGCGAAATGTTTATAGTATATGACAATGAACGAACGTGAAAAAATGTTGGCAGGGCAGCTTTATGATCCTGCCGATGAAAGCCTGCAAACTGACCGCTTGCGTGCCAAAATGTGCTGTTTTAGGATTTCGCAGTTGCCATCGGATCAGGTGGATGCACGCAATGCGTTGTTCCGAGAATTATTTGGGCAAAGTGGCACATTTCATATTGAGCCGCCGTTTCGTTGTGATTATGGCGATAACATCAAGCTTGGCGATAATTTTTTTGCCAACTATAACTGCACAATTTTGGATTGTGCCGAAGTTGCGATCGGCAATAACGTGATGTTTGCACCGAATGTGTCGTTATTTACCGCCGCCCACCCGCTTGATTCGGATAAACGTAACAGTGGTCTGGAATTCGCTTTGCCGATCACAATTGGCGATAATGTCTGGATTGGCGGTAATGCGGTGATAATGCCGAATGTGTGTATTGGGAATAATGTGGTGATCGGCGCAGGCAGTATCGTAACCCGTGATATTCCGGACAATAGCATTGCCGCCGGTAATCCCTGTCGGGTGCTGCGTATGCTTAACGATGACGATCGACACTACTATTTCAAGAACCGTGAATTTTAATGAAAAAACCTCTCTCCCTTTGTGTATTACGTCTGTCCGCTATCGGTGATGTTTGCCACACCCTTGCGGTCATTCAAGCGATTCAACGCCACTATCCTGAAGCGGAAATCTGCTGGATTATCGGGAAAACCGAAGCTGCTTTAATGGCAGGAATAGCAAATGTTACCCTGATTCCCTATGATAAAAAATCGGGCTGGAAAGGTATCTTGACACTTTGGCGAACGCTACGCCACAAGCGGTTCGATGCGTTGCTGAATATGCAAACGGCGTTGCGTGCGTCTGTTTTATCCCTCGGTATTCGGGCAAAAATGAAAATCGGATTTAACCGAGACAGAGCAAGGGAAGGGCAGTGGCTGTTTACCAATGTTAAAGTGGAACAGACCGCGTGTCCCCACGTTTTAGACGGACAGATGATGTTCGCCAAAGCCCTTGGTGTGCAAGATTTAACGCCGCATTGGGCATTGCCTGTTACCCAAGAAGATTTGGACTATACGGCACAGTTTTTGGCGCCTGCTCGCAAAAATATCTTGATTGCTCCTTGTTCCAGCAAGATAGAAAAAGATTGGTTGGCGGAAAATTATGCAGCGGTTGCCAATATACTGGTAGCCCATAATATCAACGTGATCATTTGCGGTTCTCCCTCAGCTTATGAAATGCAAACGGCTGAAAAAATTCAACAACTTGAGCCTAATTGCCGTAATCTTGCCGGTAAAACAACATTAAAACAATTAGTGGCATTGATTCGACAAGCGGATTTAGTGTTGTCATCTGACTCCGGCCCTGCCCACATTGCGACAACCCAACATACCCCCGTGATAGGGCTTTATGCGGTGCATAATCCCCGCCGTACCGGGCCGTATCGGGATTTGGATAAGGTGATTTCCGTCTATGATGAGGCGATTTTGGCGGAATATGGCAAACCTTGGCAGGCATTGCCTTGGGCAACTAAAGCGAAGGGAAAGGATCTAATGCAACAGATTAAAGTTAAACAGGTGGTTGAAAAAGTGCTTGAAACCTTAGCGGCAAAGCGGTAAATTAGCTCGTACCAAATAATTTACAGATAAGGAAACAAAAATGAACACGGTCATCAACCAAGATAGTCTTCACAATGTTAATATTTCTGATGAAAAAGTGCTACTCACACCACAGGGCTTAAAACAGGAATTTCCGCTAAGCGATACGCTACGCAAGCAGATTGAGGCTTCCCGCCAAGTCATTTCCAACATTATTCACAAAAAAGATAAGCGTCAGTTGATCGTGATCGGGCCTTGCTCAATTCACGACCCGATTTCTGCGTTGGAATACGGCAGAAAATTAAAAGCGTTAGCGGATAAAGTGTCAGATAAACTTTACATTGTAATGCGGGTTTACTTTGAAAAGCCGAGAACTACGGTCGGCTGGAAAGGGCTAATTAACGATCCGAATTTGGACGGCTCTTTTGATGTAGAGAAAGGGTTACGCATTGCCCGTAAATTATTGTTAGATTTAGCGGAAATGGGCTTGCCGCTTGCGACAGAAGCGCTTGATCCGATCAGCCCGCAATATTTAGCCGATTTGTTCAGTTGGTCAGCGATCGGCGCAAGAACAACCGAATCGCAGACCCATCGGGAAATGGCGTCAGGATTATCAATGGCGGTGGGCTTTAAAAACGGGACGGACGGCAATTTAGCGGTGGCGATAAATGCGATGCAGGCCTCGGCAATGGGGCACAGTTTCATCGGTATTAACCAACAGGGACAAGTTACATTACTCAAAACGAAAGGAAATCCGGACGGGCACGTGATTTTGCGGGGTGGCAAAACCCCGAATTTTGAAGCACCGTTTGTCGAAGAGTGTGAATTGGCTTTGCGTAAAGCCGGTTTGTCGGAAGCGATAATGATTGATTGCAGCCACGGTAATTCTAACAAAGATTATCGTCGCCAGCCGTTAGTGGCAGAAAATGTGTTGGCACAGCTGAATGCCGGTAATCAGTCCATTATCGGCTTAATGTTAGAGAGCCATTTGGTTGCCGGCAATCAATCTTCGGAGCAACCGTTTAGTGCGATGCAGTATGGTCAATCCATTACGGACGCTTGTATCGACTGGCAAACGACTGAAACATTACTGATGGATTTTGCCCAGAAACTCAATCGATAACATTAACAAGCGGTCGGTTCTGCCTTAGTTTTTGCAATATTATGTAGCAGTTGCACAAAGTTGTTTTTTGTTCGCTTGTAGGGACACACTGTGTGTCCGGATTTTAACCTATTGAAATAATTTGATTTTTATAAAGGACACACGCAGTGTGTCCCTACATTCTGCTAAAATTTCTATTTTTGTGCATTTGCTACATAATACCGAATTTTTGCAAATAATGCGAAGGAACTAACCGCTTGTTTTATTTTTGGTGATAATATGAACGATTTTAACCCTTTAGCCCCTATCCGAGAGCAGATTGATCAGGTTGATCAACAACTTATCCAACTTTTAGCAAAACGCCTCGCTTTAGTTGCCGAGGTCGGCAAAATTAAGCATCAGTACGGTTTGCCCGTTTATGCCCCTGATCGGGAAGCGGCAATGATTCAAGCCCGCCGTCAGGAAGCGGAAAAGCAGCAAATTTCGGGCGACTTAATTGAAGATGTTCTGCGCCGAGTGATGAGGGAATCTTACGCGAATGAAAATCGGCATGGCTTCAAAAAGATCAATACTGAGATTGAGAAAATGGTTATCGTTGGTGGGCGAGGTAAATTAGGCGGACTGTTTGCCCATTATTTTAAGCAATCCGGTTACAATGTTGAGGTATTGGATCGGCAAGATTGGGACGATGCACAGGCAATTTTAGCCAATGCGGATATTGTCATCGTGTGTGTGCCAATAGATAAAACGTTGGAAACAATAGAGCGACTGCAGCCGTATTTAACGGAAAATATGATTTTAGCGGATCTCACCTCCGTTAAGACACAGCCGCTTGCGAAAATGTTGGAAGTGCATCAAGGTGCAGTGGTTGGACTGCACCCAATGTTCGGGCCTGATATTACCAGTATGGCAAAGCAGGTTATTGCTTGTTGCCACGGGCGTTTTGCGGAACGTTACCAATGGCTGCTCGATCAAATGATGATTTGGGGCAGTAAAATTGAGCCGATTGATGCAAACGAACACGATCACGCAATGACCTATATTCAAGCATTGCGCCATTTCTCCACGTTTGTTTACGGTGTGCATCTCTCTCAACAAGCGGTTAAGCTCCCGCAATTATTAGCTTTGTCTTCGCCGATTTACCGCCTAGAACTTGCAATGATTGGGCGCTTATTTGCCCAAGATGGTGAATTATATGCCGATATTATTGCGGATAAGCCGGAGAATTTAGCCGTGATCGAAGCATTACAACAGCATTTTGCCGAGAGTTTGGCGTTATTCAAACAGAATGATAAACAGGGATTTCTCAACGCATTTGAAAATGTCCGCCAATGGTTCGGCGATTACTCGGCTCAATTC
Source organism: Muribacter muris (assembly GCF_004569585.1). Taxonomy (NCBI): domain Bacteria; kingdom Pseudomonadati; phylum Pseudomonadota; class Gammaproteobacteria; order Pasteurellales; family Pasteurellaceae; genus Muribacter; species Muribacter muris. Next base: position 127,070 of record NZ_SPPA01000004.1, read on the forward strand.
CTAAAAGAGAGCCGTAATCTATTACAGCAGGCGAGTGATTTGAGGGGGTAATTTAAGTAATGCTCTCTTACTTGCTGCCGATAATATAAAGCGGTTTTTACCTTATATGAGCGGTGATGGTATCCACCGCTTTACTTAATTTATAGCGATCGTGGCGGTAGTGGATGACATCATCTTGTAATGCCCGACGGAGTGTTATGATATGGTCGGGGAGTGTTGCGGTTTCGTTTGGGGTGGTGATGACACCGTTTAATCTCTGGAAGCCGAGGGATTTTTCGAGCCATTTAATGCGATCAGGTAAGGAGAGGGAACCTGCCATACCGTGTTCTTTACCGATATTGTCAATAAAAATCACTTTAGCTTGGCTATGTCGGATTGTCTGGGCGATTTCTTTGACGAGTAAACAGGGCATAATACTAGTGAAAAAACTGCCGGGGCCGAGAATGATAAGCTCTGCCTGTTTGAGTTCATCAATGACTTCCGGGGTTGCACTGACCTCTGGGGTGAGAGCGATTTCTTGTGGGACTTCTGTTAAGGCATCAATTGAGACTTCGCCGAGTACGATTTCGCCACAGGATAAGCGACCACTGAGGTGAACGGGGCTTTCAGACATTGGCATTAGTCCGACACGCACTTTGAGCAAATCCCGTACTAGATTGAGTGCCTCTAGCGGACGAATGCGCATATCTTCCAGTGCCTTTAAAATCAGATTGCCTAAATTATGACCTGATAGTTCACCATTGCCGCCGAAACGGTATTCAAACAGGGCGGAAGCTACGGTCGGCTTGACGATAATTTGCGTCAGGCAGTTGCGTAAATCCCCCCACGCAATGCCGCCGTGTTGATGGCGGATTCTGCCTGTCGAGCCGCCGTTATCGGTTGTGGCAACGATGCCGGTTAGACGTTCTTTTAAAAAGGCGAGAGAGGAGAGTAAACGGCCTAAGCCGTGTCCGCCACCGAGTGCCACCACTTTATTTAGGGCGTGGAGATTGGGGTGGCGAGGGGATTGTTGAAGCAACATAAACATTAAGACCTAAAAAATTTAAGGGTAAGACAAGTTTGAGCCGATTTAGTTCTTAGTCTGCCGTATTTGGCAGCACATTGATAACCGCTTTAACCAACGTTGCCAGTGGGATAGCAAAAAAGACGCCCCAAAATCCCCATAAGCCGCCGAAAATCAGTACGGCAACAATGATGGTGAGCGGGTGCAAATTCACCGCTTCGGAGAATAAAAACGGCACGACTAAATTGCCGTCTAATAATTGGCTGATGACAAATGCCAAGAGTAAATAGTAGAAATCCGGCGATAATCCGAATTGAAACAGTGCCACCAAAGCGACCGGAATGGTAACTAAAACTGCGCCGATATAAGGGACGAGTACGGATAATCCTACCGCCACAGATAATAACAGCGGGTAGCGTAGCCCGAAGAATAAGAAGATGATATAGGTCGCCACACCGACAATTAAGATTTCTAAGAATTTGCCACGGATATAGTTGGCGATTTGTTGTTGCATTTCCCCCCAAATCCGTATGGCAAGGCGGCGATTTTTCGGCATAAATCGGATTGCCGATTGGATAAATAGCGATTTATCTTTGAGCAGGAAAAACACCATCAGCGGTACGAGAAACGCATAAATGCCGAGTCCGACAAGGCTGACAAGGGAATTAACCGAAAATGCCAGCAGAGAGTCGCCAAAGGAGAGAATTTTACTTCTTAGCGAGTCCATCAAAGAATCTAGCATTGCGTAGTCAATCAGTTCGGGGTAGTGTTCCGGCAAGGCTTGCAGCCACGCATTGAGCAGGTTGAACATTGACGGTAAATCTTTAATAAATGTTACCGCTTGATTCCACAAACTCGGCAGTAGCACCACAAACAGAAAGGTGGAAACGGAGATAAAGCCGCCCAACACAATGATCAAACTTAATAGGCGGGGAAATTTGAGGGTAACGGTTAAAAAGCGAATAGGCCACTCTAGCAAATAAGCAAACACAATCGCAATCAGTAGCGGCATTAGTAGGTGGCTGAAGAAATAGATGATCCCAAAACCGATGAATAAAATCGCCAATAACGCCACAATTTGTGGGTCATTAAATTTTTGTTTATACCAATTTTGGAACATCTCAAACATTGTGCCTTCCTGTTGTTGTGTTGAGTGCTTTAGCCGACAGCGTATTATTTTTGACTACATACTGCAATAAAGCCTAATTTTTTTTCGTTATCGTTGAAGGTTTGGAACATCTTTTTGAATGTATCCCGATTTTCCGGCTTGAGTGCGTTGCCGACAATTTTCATTGCACCTAATACGCCCTCATCATAGATTAACCCCTTCGGTGAGAGCAAACTCATCTCGCCGCTAAAGGTATCGACATTGCGAAAACCGCACTCGGCGAATAGGGTTTTCCAGCCGTTTTTTGTCATCGGTGTTACGCTGATATTGATTGCCTCTCTCAGTTGAGCAAGGAGATCTTTGGCATCTTCCGTCTTCAACATCACATCGTGGGTGAGTAGAAAACCGTTCGGTTTTAGCACACGCAGATACTCTTTGATCGCCTTTTCTTTTGCTTCACGGGGGAGCATTGTCAGCATTGCTTCGTTGATGACAATATCAAAACTATGATCGTCAAAAGGCAGGCGGGTCGCATTGCCCCGTTGTACTTGCACTAAATGTTCCAACTCATTTTCTTTAATTTGCTGACGGGCTTTGGCGAGCGCGTCTTCGTCCAAATCAATGCCAATGACTTGGCAGCCGAATTGTTTGGCGATTTCAATTGCGGTTGTCCCCATATTGCAGGCAACCTCCAATACTTTTTTATTTTTTCGGAAATCGCCGTTTGCAATGAGCCAATCCGTTGCCAGCTTGCCGCCCGGACGTAAACGGGTTTTGCCCAAACGGGCTAAGAAATGATGTCCAACTTCTTCTTTATTCATATAAACCTCATTTGCAAAAAATCAATAAAAACTGACCGCGTGTTGCCCAGTTTGGCAGAATTGACAAAGATTATACCGTTTTTTTATCTGTTGATATATACAATCAACAAGATTTTTGGCAAAATTCCGCCTGCCTTTCAGAGTGGAAAAGGCGTGTATTTAGATAAAGGAACTTTTAATGGAAAAATCAGCAAAATCAAATGCCTATGCGCATCAGCGGGGCGATATTCAACAGAGTGCGATCAAAGCACTGGTAACCGATAAGTTATTCAGACAGAGGGTAGAGCGAAACCGAAAAGGCAAGGGAAGCTATCAACGGCAAGCCAAACATCGTAAAGGTTATGAAAGAGGTGAAAGCCCATTTAAAAGTATGACGCTATTTTTAAATGGGCTTTTTTGTGGCTAAAGCCCTTTCACACTGGCAATAACGTCCTGCTCCGGAGTGTCTGCATTTGCCTCTTGATTATTGAGCGCCATTTCGTCCGCTTGCGCCATCAATTTGGCAATCGCTTTGCGGTAGGTAATTTCAAGGGTTTCTCGGCTGGTGGCAATCACCCCTTGATCGAACAGAAAACCGTCATTGACATCATACACCCAGCCGTGAATGGAGAGATTTTTGCCCCGTTTCCACGCCGATTTGACGATAGTCGATCGCCCAAGGTTATACACCTGCTCCGCCACATTTAGCCGCCCTAGCATATCCGCACGTTGTTCGGCAGAGAGTTTGCCGAGTAAGTGGCTATGCTTAAACCAGAGATCCCGAATGTGCAATAACCAGTTGCTGATGAGCCCGTGATCTTCCATTCCGATCGCCGCTTTAATGCCGCCGCAGTTGGTATGCCCACAAATGATGATATGTTCAATATCCAGAACATCAACGGCATATTGCACAACCGATAAGCAGTTTAAATCCGTATGAATGACTAAATTGGCAACGTTACGATGGACAAACAGCTCGCCCGGCTCTAAGCCGGTCAGCTTTTCGGCAGGTACACGGCTGTCGGAGCAACCGATCCAAAGATAGTTAGGTTTTTGGTGTTCTGCCAGTTGTTTAAAAAAATCAGACTGCTCGTCTTTCATTTTAACTGCCCAAGCGTGATTATTGGCAAAGAGACGTTCGATTTTGTTCATTAGGGATTCCTTCGTAAAAAACTGCGGCATTCTAACACAGGGCGGCGAGGGTTGGGCAATCGGCGGCAATAAAAAACGGCGGGTGTTCCGACCAGCCGTTTAGGTAAACAAGGGTATAATGTCCGCAACTATTCAATTATCGGGATAATTTTGGTCGCCGATGCGCCTTTGTCGCTATTACTTAATTCAAATTGGACTTTTTGCCCCATTTTTAATGAACGGTAGCCTTCCCCCTCAATCACAGAAAAGTGGGCGAAAATATCTCCCTCATAAGCCTCCGAGGTGATAAACCCGAATCCTTTGGCGTTGTTAAACCATTTTACGATGCCGATTTCCATAATGTTTCTCCACAGTTAAATCATTCACTGTAAATATATTAAAAAATGTAAAACGCTCAACAGGGAAACGTTAAAAATTCGACATTGATCACAAATTTTTTACAGTATTGATTAAAAAATCGCAGTTTCAAGGCGTAACTGCCCTTTTTTGACCACAATCGCTTTGCCAAATCGTTTCACCATTGCCTCGGTTGTTTTGGTTTCGTCCAAAACATAGACAGGGTGCTGATTCAGCAACCCGCTCACCCCATCACTTAATAACGGCAAAAACAGTTGTAATTCCTTCTGATATTTCTCGGGACGGGCTTGCCAACGGATTAAACGTACCTCTTTGAGAAAGAGTGCGCCTTTTTCCGCATCATAATAGGGAATAGTATCCATTGTTAACTGGATTTCGGCATTGTAGGATTTCTCCTTTGCTTGCAAGATCCCCTCCACTATGCCGGTTATTTCCACGCGTTTTTCGTCAGTTTGCCCGATTTTCGTAGCAAGGTTATGCAGTTTGTAGTCGAGTTGAAACAGTGCTGGAATGCCGACACGATTCTGCAACGGCACTTTTTCGTGTAATTTGGTGGCTAAGTAGTCGTTGATCTGCTCTTCGCTGATCGTAAACGGTGCGGCTTGGCTCAAAAGAGGGAAAAAGGCGCATATCAGTAAACATAGACGGAAAATTTTCATAAACAATGGCTTTTCTGTAAGGTTAAATCAGGTAAAATAGGGTCTCTTTTAGACCCGATATTTTAGAATAGTTTTCAGTTAGGCGGAATAAAATGAAAAAAGTCTTATTGTGTGCAGCTGTTTTATGCTTAGCCGGTTGCAGTTTAAATGGCGGCGTGAGTGCCGGCGGCGGTTCAAACGGTGTGGGGATCGGACTAGGATTAGGCACGGGTATCCGTTTTTAATATTGAACCTTTTCCGTGAGAAGTGTCCAACGGCTACCTTAATCAACATAAAAAGGATTGTAAATGAAAAAAATGATGAAAACAGCATTGGTGGGATTAGCGCTTTTCTCGCTTTCGGCGTTAAGCTTGGCAGACAGTGCTTCTGTGGCAGAATTGCAAAAACGTTTAGAGCAGGCGACCCAATACAGCGCGGATTTTGACCAAACCGTCCGTTCCAGCAAAGGCAAAGAAATCCAAAAAGGCAAAGGGAAATTTTACGTTAAACGCCCGAATTTGTTCCGAATGGACACGAAAAGCCCGCAAGAGAACCTGATTGTGTCTGACGGGCAAACCCTGTGGTTTTACGATCCTTTCGTTTCACAGGTAACGGCTAACTGGATGAAAGATGCAGTGAGTAACACCCCGTTCGTGCTATTGACAAGCAATGACAAAAACCATTGGGATCAATATGATGTAACGCAAAATATGGATAATTTTGTGCTTAAACCGAAGTCGAAAAAAAGTGCAATCAAACAATTTGACGTACGCATTGATGCGAACGGTTTACTCAAAGGCTTTAGTACGATTGAGCGGGACGGACAAAGCAACCTCTATGTATTGAGAAACATCAGCACGGCAAACGTTGCCGCCGACTTGTTCAAATTCAGCGTGCCGAAGGGCGCGGAGTTGGACGACCAACGCAATAAAAAGGCGAAAAAATAACCCTTGCAAGCGGTCGGTTTTTGCTGATTTTTTACGAAAAACGACCGCTTGCGTTGAGGCTGACTTTATGAAATCTCCTTATCATCAACGCGATCCGCAAGAGTGGCAGCAGTTTGTCGCACTCTTAACCCAAGCGGTGCAGGAAAATAAACTGGAGGAGTTGCTGGCAATGCTGCTCACCGCAGACGAACGCAACGCCCTTGGGCTACGGGTGCAAATTGTGCGGGCATTATTGGAAAACCAAGCGCCGCAGCGTGAAATTCAGCAACAACTCAACACCAGTGCCGCCACCATCACCCGCGGCTCAAATATGCTTAAAACCACTGATCCAGCGATGCTGAACTGGGTAAACGATAAACTCAATGGCAAAGCGTAGAAAAAAACAAAGCCGCTCCCTTTACAAAAAGCTGCTGAGCTTTTTTATCCCGACTAAATTTCGTTCACTAAAAGATTGGCTTTGGTTCGGCGTGAGCAGGCTCGGCTTGGCGATATCGGGATTTTATCTCAGTTTAACCCTTATTTTTTCCGTTGTCCCCGTGCCGTTTTCAGCGTATATGGTACAAAAGAAAATCGAACACCTGATTCAGCAAGACGATTATCGTATTCAGTATAAATGGGTCAGCCTTGACCGCATTGCGTGGCAAATGCAAATGGCGGTGATTGCCGGCGAAGATCAGAAATTTGACAGCCATTTCGGCATTGACTTTAGTGCGATACAGTGGGCGATCAAACGTAACGCCAAGCAGAGCCAGAAAAAAGCCATTGGCGCATCAACCATTTCACAACAGACGGTAAAAAACCTTTATTTATGGCACGGCGCAAGTTGGGTGCGTAAAGGGGCAGAAGTACCACTCACCTTTTTAATTGAAAGCGTGTGGGATAAACAGCGGGTGTTGGAAGTCTATCTCAATATCGCCGAATTTGGCGACGGCATTTTCGGGGTGGAAGCCGCCGCCCGCCACTATTTCAACAAATCGGCACGGCATTTGACCCTGTCTGAATCCGCCTTATTAGCCGCAGCATTACCTAATCCGCTGATCTATAAAGTCAATAAACCGGGGCTGATGATGCGTAAACGGCAACAATGGATTATCCACCAAATCCAAAATTTAGGCGGTCAGCACTATTTGGAAAAATTATAGGCTTGAGCCTGTCGGGCGGAAAGCGTAAGATGAGGGCATTTTTTCAAGAGAAGGAAGCCCAAATGCACAGTAAACCGGCGTTAGATACCATTTTATCCCACCGTTCGATCCGTAAATTTACCTCACAGCCGATTTCGGACGAGATTTTTTCCGCGTTAATTGATGCGGGCAGACAAGCCTCAACTTCTAATCATTTACAATGCGTGTCGATTATCCGCATTACCGATAAAGCCCTGCGGGAAGGTATCCGTGATGCCTCCGGTATGCGTTATGTGGCAGAATGTGCGGAATTTTTACTCTTTTGCATTGATTTTCAAAAACACAAACGGCTCAATCCCGAATCCCAATTAGATTGGACGGAAGTCAGCCTGATCGGTGCGGTTGATACCGGCATTATGGCGCAAAATGTGCTGATTGCGGCGGAATCCCTTGGCTTAGGCGGGGTTTATATCGGCGCATTACGCAATCAAATCGAACAGGTGGCGGAATTAGTCGGCTTGCCCGAATATTGTGTGCCGTTAGTTGGATTATGCTTGGGCTACCCAGACCAAGATCCGCCGCTCAAACCTCGTTTGCCGCAGTCGTTGATGTGCTATGAAAACCGCTATCCCGAATGGGACGCACAAGCCTTTGCAGATTACGACCAACAACTAACCGCTTACTACCAAAAGCGTTCGGGCATTGAATTTAGCTGGCAGGATACCCTCAAAAAAACCTTGAATGAACCGGTGCGCCCGCAGATTTTGCCGTTCTTCCAAAAACAAGGTCTGCTGAAACGATGAAATTGTTGATGCTTTGCCGTGAGCCTCGTCTTTACAGTTGCCAACGCTTACAACAGGCGGCACAGCAGCGGGGCTATCGGCTGGAGATACTCGACCCCAACCGTTTTTTGCTGAAATTAGAACAGGGCAAGTTTCACGCCTATTACCAAGATCACGCACTGGGTTATGCCCAAAAATTAGCGGATTATCTCGGGGTGTTGCCCCGCTTCGGTACAACCAGCACCGAAATAGGCTGCAATGTGTTGGCTCACTTTGAACGTCAGGGCGTGGCGGTGCTTAATCACAGTGCGGCTTTTCGGCTGGCACGGGATAAATGGCAGAGCTTGCAGGCACTGGCGGCACAGGGTATGTCCGTGCCGGACAGCCTCATCTACGGCGAAGAGTATGACACAGCGGAGAGCTTGCACCATCTCCCGTTACCGCTGGTGATTAAAACCTTGTCCGGCTCGCAAGGCTTGGGGGTAATGCTGGCGGAGCAGGCAAGCAGTGCCAAAAGTCTGCTGGATACATTGAGAACAGCGAAGATCGGCACATTGCAACAACGTTTTATTCAAGAAGCTAACGGGCAGGATATTCGTGCTTTTGTGATCGGCGATCGGGTTGTGGCGGCAATGGTAAGGCAAAGTGCAGATGGCGAGTTTCGCGCAAATATTCATCAGGGCGGCTCGGCACAGGCAATCACACTGTCGGAAGCGGAGCAGCAGATGGCAGTGGCAGCCGCACACGCAATAGGGCTGGCAGTTGCGGGCGTGGATCTGATCCGTGCCGAGCAGGGCTTACAGGTGTTGGAAGTGAACGCCAGTCCGGGGTTGGAAATGATTGAGCGGGTCAGCCAAGTCGATATTGCCGGTTTGATGATCGATCATCTGATTGCAACAATCCGCTAAACCGCATTTTTCCCGCTATTGTTGAATATGTCTCAAATCACCTTGGGCTATCTGTTCGGGATTCGTAAAAAAATCAGCCAATCCAACCGCTTGCCTTTCCCATTTTGGTGCGCATAGGGTACAATGGTTGCTATTTTTTAACGGATAAATAATCGGTTTCTATGCAAACAGAATGGGCACAAACCCTTCCCGAATTGATTTCTTGGACGAAGGATCGGGAATTTTCCCTCTCCCTTTCCACCGAACGCTTAGCGTTTTTATTGGCGATTGCGGTGATGAACAACGAGCGAATGGACGGCGAATTGTTAGAAAGCGATTTGCAGGATCTCTTTCGCCATATCTCTCACACCTTTCAGCAATCGGATAATACTCTCAGTCTGCGTGCCAATAATGCGATTAACGATCTGGTCAAACAGCGTTTTCTTAACCGTTTTAGCAGTGAATTTACCGAGGGATTGGCAATTTACCGCCTAACACCGCTTGGGGTTGGGGTATCCGATTATTATCTGCGTCAGCGGGAATTTTCCAGCCTGCGTTTATCTATTCAACTGTCGATTGTTGCCGATGAAATTCAGCGTGCTTCCGTCTCCGCCGAAGAAGACGGCGATGAGCGTTTTTGGCGTACCCAAGTGTTTGCACCGCTGAAATATTCTGTGGCGGAAATTTTTGACAGCATTGATTTGTCGCAGCGGATTATGGACGAAAATCAACAACATATCCGTGAGCGGATCGCAGCTTTGTTAAGCCAGAATTGGCACGAGGCGATTTCCACCTGCCAACAATTACTCGATGAAACTTCCGGTAATTTGCGTGAGTTGCAAGATACCTTAAACGCAGCCGGCGATAAATTACAAGCTCAACTATTGCGTATTCAGCGTTGTTTAATCGGGCGGGCGGAGCTGGATTTTATCGATCTGTTGGTGGTGAATTTACAGAATAAGCTCGATCGGATTATCAGTTGGGGGCAGCAATCGATCGATCTTTGGATAGGCTACGACCGCCACGTGCATAAATTTATTCGGACGGCGATTGATATGGACAAAAATCGGGTGTTCGGGCAGCGGCTACGCCAATCTATCCAAGACTATTTCGAACAACCTTGGCAACTTTACACGGCAAAAGCCGAGCCGTTGGTTGATCTGCGTGATGATGAATTGCAGTTTAACGAAGCCGATGCGGTCGGCGAATTGCCGAATGCGTTAGAGTATGAATCAATGTCGCAAGTGCAAGAGCAAATTGTGGCGATAATGCAAGCCCACCTTGCCCCGTTCCGTGAGCAAGGTAAGCCGATCGATTTAGGCGCAATTTTGCGTGAACAGTTGGAAAAATACCCGCTTTCCCGCCATTTTGATGTGGCACGGATTATTGTGGATCAGGCGGTAAAACTCGGTATGGCAAGCCAAGACAGTCAAGCCGTTTACTCGCAGTGGCAACCAATCAATCCGCAAGGGGCGGAAGTCCAAGCTAATTTGATTGACCAATATAACGGCTAACAAGCGGTCGGATACTCTCAAAAATCGACAATCATTAGGAGCAGACAATGAAGAAAACTTTCCCAATGCCGACAAATTATTTTGCCATTCCCCTCGGTCTATCGGCGGTAGCGCTGGCGTGGTTTCACGCAGGGCATTTTTGGCAAGGCGGTGAAATGGTAGGCGATATTATCGGCGTGGCGGCGGTCGCGGTATGGCTGCTGTTTATCGGCTTATTTAGCTATAAAGTGTTCGCCTATTTTGAACAGGTGAAAGAGGAATGGCAATGCCCCGTGCGTTTTTCCTTTTTAGCCTTGATTCCGATTACCACAATGTTGGTCGGTGATTTGCTCTATCACTGGCAGATAAACCGACTGGGCGAAACGCTGGTTTGGCTGGGCGTGGTTAGCCAGCTTGCCTATGCTTGCCTGCGTATCGGTTCGCTGTGGCGGGGGGATACTTTCAAAGAAGAGTCTGTGCAACCGCCGTTTTATTTGCCGTCCGTGGCGAGTAATTTTACCAGTGCCAGCTCGTTAGCGTTGTTGGGCTATAACGATCTTGCCTATCTGTTTTTAGGGACGGGAATGATTGCGTGGATAATGTTTGAGCCGGTTTTATTACAACGTTTGCGGGTTGCACCGATTGCCGATCCGGCAAAAGCGACCCTCGGCATTATTCTGGCGCCGGCGTTTGTCGGTGTGTCTGCCTATTTGAGCGTTAATGGCGGGCAGGTAGATATTTTCGCTAAATTTTTATGGGGCTACGGCTTTTTGCAATTACTCTTTTTAGCCAGAATGTTGCCTTGGATCGTGAAAAACGGCTTCCCGCTTGGGCTATGGGCGTTTTCATTCGGTTTAGCGTCAATGGCAAACAGTGCGGTTGCGTTTTATGCCGGCACGCAGCTCGGCGGCTTGGCTATCGGGGCGTTTATTTTCGCTAACCTAATGATTTTATTCTTGGTTTTCAATACACTTTACAAACTGTTCAAGGGACAATTTTGGCTGAAATAGCCGATCAAACGGCGTGCTACAACGCCAATGAGAATGAATAGAGAACATACAATGACAGACACTCAAGCACTAATGCCGCAAAAATTAGCGGCGGCGATTGCCAATCCGATTTTTCCGCAATTAGACAGCCAGCTCCGTTCAGGCAGACATATCGGTTTGGAAGCCTTAGACGAACACGCTTTTTTAATGGATTTCCAAGCGGAATTGGAACTGTTTTACCGCCGTTATCACGTTGAATTGATTCGTGCGCCGGAAGGGTTTTTCTACCTTCGTCCGAAAGCCAGCACCTTGATTGCCCGCAGTGCATTAAGCGAAATGGAAATGTTGGTCGGCAAGGTGTTATGTTATTTGTATCTCAGCCCCGAACGTTTGGCGCAGCAAGGTATTTTCAGCTATGACGAAGTGTATGATGAATTATTGAGCTTGGCGGACGAACAAAAATTATTGAAAGCGGTAAATCCCCGCTCGATCGGCTCGGATTTAGACAAAGCCAAATTAGCGGAGAAAGTCAGCGGGGCATTACGCCGTTTACAGCGGATCGGAATGATCAGCCGTGTCGGCGATCAAAACAGTAAAAAATTTGTGATTTCCGAGGCGGTATTCCGCTTCAGTGCAGACGTTCGCAGTGGTGATGATCCACGAGAGGCGCAATTACGCTTAATCCGTGAAGGGGAAGCTACCTCAGCGGCGCAACAAGCGGTCGGATTGAATGAAAACAGTGCAAATTTAGAAGATGACAGTGAAGAACAGGGTGAGGAAGACTAATGGAAAATACGCTATTGCAAACTAATCAGCCAATCGCACCGCTTGCACGGGAAACGGTAGCACGGGGCAAGTTCCGCTCACTGACATTGATTAACTGGAACGGCTTTTTTGCCCGTACCTTTGATTTAGACCAGTTGGTAACAACCCTGTCCGGCGGTAACGGGGCGGGGAAATCCACCACAATGGCAGGCTTTGTAACCGCACTGATTCCCGATCTGACCCTGCTGAATTTCCGCAATACTACCGAGGCGGGTTCGACTTCCAGCTCCCGTGATAAAGGCTTGTACGGTAAGCTCAAAGCCGGCGTGTGTTATGCGGTGTTGGAGAGCGAAAATTCCCGCCAAGAGCGGATTATTTCGGGGGTACGGCTACAACAGATTGCCGGACGGGATAAAAAAGTCGATATTCGCCCGTTCTCACTGCAAAATATTCCGCAAGATCAAACGATTATCGGTATTCTTACCGAGCAGGTCGGCGAGAACAGCGCACGGGTGCTGGCGTTAGCCGATTTGAAAGCGAAATTTGACGGCTCGCCGGTTCAGTTCAAACAGTACAATTCCATTACCGATTACCATAGCTTTTTGTTTGATCTCGGTGTGATCCCGAAGCGACTGCGTTCGGCAGCGGATCGCAGTAAATTCTACAAATTGATTGAAGCCTCGCTCTACGGCGGGATTTCGAGCGTCATCACCAAATCGTTGCGGGATTATCTTTTGCCGGAAAATACCGGTGTGCGTCAAGCGTTTCAGGATATGGAATCCGCCCTGCGTGAAAACCGAATGACCCTTGAGGCGATTAAAGTTACTCAAGCGGATCGGGATATGTTTAAGCAGTTGATTACCGAATCGACCAATTATGTCTCCGCTGACTATATGCGCCACGCTAACGAACGGCGGGGCAATGTGCAAACGGCATTGCAAAAACGCCAAGAATGGTACAACGCCAAATCGCATATAACCCTTGAACAGCAACGCTTGGTTGAGTTTAGCCGTGAGTTGCACGATTTGAGCCAAAGCGAAAGCCAGTTGGAAGAGGATTTCAATAATGCTAATCATCATCTGAACTTGGTGATGGGGGCGGCTCGCCACCACGAAAAAATGGCACGCTATCAAGAAGAAGTGGAGACGCTAGCGGAAAAATTGGAAGAGCAGCAAATGGCTGTGGAAGAAATGGAGGACTTGGTGGAACACGCCCAAGCCCACGCCGATGATCGTGAGGATTTGGTGGAATCGTTACGGGCCGAACTGGCGGATTACCAGCAAGCACTGGACGCACAGCAAACCCGTGCGTTGCAATATAAACAGGCAATCGCAGCTTTGGAGAAAGCCAAGCAGCTTTGCGGCTTGCCGCAGTTGGATCTGCCTAATATTGCCGATTATCACGCTGAATTTGCCGCTCAAGCCGATGAAATGACTGATCAGGTATTAGCACTGGAACAGCGGTTGTCCGTGTCGGATATGGCAAAAAGCCAGTTCGACAAAGCCTATGAGCTGGTTTGCAAAATTGTCGGTGGAACCGACCGCTTGCAAGCGTGGCAGGAAGCGAAAGCACTACTTGCCGCCTACCCGAACCAAAAATTGCAGGCACAACAAGCGGTTACATTACGCCAAAAATTAACCGAGCTGGAACAGCGCTTGCATCAACAACAAAATGCCGAGCGTCTGTTTGCCGAGTTTAACCAAAAATCGCAAACGGAGCTCGAAACGGCTGCGGAGATTGAAGATTACTACGAGCAGCAGCAAGCCCGTTTAGACGATTTGGAAGCCGAATTGGCAGACAGTGTAGAACATCGTTCGGCACAGCGTCAGCAGCGGGAACAATTAAATCAACAATATCAACAGCTTGCCCAAACTGCACCGGCGTGGCATACGGCACAATCGGCGTTAGTCCGCTTGCAAGAGCAGTGCGGCGAAACCTTTAGCAGCAGCCAAAGTGTGATGCAGTTTATGCAACAAATGCTCAACAAAGAGCGGCAAGCGACCCTTGAGCGTGATGAGCTTGCCCGCCTTGAAGAGCAGCTTGAGCAGCAAATTACCCGCCTTAGCCAGCCGGACGGGGCTGAAGATGCCCGTTTAAATCAGTTGGCGGAAAGATTTGGCGGCGTGCTGCTCTCCGAACTATATGATGATGTTTCCCTCGAAGATGCGCCTTATTTCTCGGCATTGTACGGCGAAGCCCGCCACGCCATTGTGGTGCGGGATTTAGATGCGGCAAAAGCACATTTAGCAGACTTGGATGATTGCCCTGATGATCTCTATTTGATTGAAGGCGATCCGAATGGCTTTGACGATAACGTGTTCAATGCAGAAGAGTTGGGCGATGGCGTGGTGGTTAAAGTGTCGCAGCGTCAATGGCGTTACTCCAAATTCCCCGATGTGCCGCTATTTGGGCGGGCCTCCCGTGAGAAACAGTTGGATAAACTGAAAATCGAGCGCGATCACACCGCCGAGCAGCACGCCGAGCGCGCCTTTGATGTCCAGAAATGCCAACGATTGCACCAACATTTAAGCCAGTTTGTCGGCACGCATCTTGCGTTGGCTTTCCAGCCTGATCAGGAAGCGGCAATGCAGCAGATTAGCCAACAACGCGCTGATATTGAACGTGAGTTAAACCAAGCAACAGGGCAGGAGCAGCAGTTACGTCATCAGCTTGACACGGTGAAATCCCAGTTGCAGTTGTTGCATAAACTCCTGCCGCAGCTCAATCTGTTGGCGGATGAGAGTTTAGCGGATCGGGTAGCGGAATGCCGTGAGCAATTATTGATTGCACAGGAAGATGAACAATTTATCCGCCAATTTGGGCAGACATTGATGCAGTTAGAGCCGATTGCGGCGGCGTTACAGAGCGATCCGACCCAATTTGATCGGTTGCAAGCCGACTACAAGCGGTCGGTTGAACAACAAAAATTGTTACAACAAAAAGTGTTTGCACTTGCCGATGTGATCAACCGCAAGGCTCACTTCAGCTATCAAGATACCCTTGAGGCTGCGGGATCAAACTTAAACGAACAGCTTCGTCAGCGTCTTGAAACTGCCCAACGTGAGCGGGAGCAGGCACGGGATCAACTGCGTCAGCAACAGGCACAATTTAGCCAATATCATCAGGTACTGACCTCGTTATGCAGTGCTTATGAGGCGAAAAATCAGATGTTGCAAGAGCTGATTAAAGAGATGAACGAGTTCGGCATTCAAAATGATGACGGTGCAGAGCTGCGGGCAAGAGAACGAAAAGAGGAGCTACAACAACGTCTCAGCCAACACCGAATGCGTAAATCGTATTTGGAAAAAGAGATCGCCGTGATTGAAGCGGAAATGAAAACGCTCACCAAAGCCCTCCGCAAAGCCGAGCAGGATTATCACGCCCAGAGGGAAATGGTGGTGCAAGCGAAGATCAGTTGGTGCTTGGTGCTGAAATTATCCCGCAACAGCGATGTGGAAAAACGGCTCTATCGTGGCGAATTTGCTTACCAAACTGCCGAAGAATTACGTTCGATTTCCGATAAAGCCTTAGGCGCGTTACGCACGGCGGTGGAGAATAACGAATATCTGCGAGATAGCCTGCGAGCGTCCGAAGACAGCCGTAAACCGGAAAATAAAGTGGCGTTCTTCATTTCGGTCTATCAACATTTGCGTGAGCGTATCCGCCAAGATATTATCAAAACCGATGATCCGATTGATGCGATTGAGCAAATGGAAATTGAGCTTTCCCGCCTCACCAATGAATTAACCAGCCGTGAGAAAAAATTGGCGATCAGCGCCGAAAGTGTGGCGAACATTCTGCGAAAAACCATTCAGCGCGAACAAAACCGCATTTTACAGCTCAATCAAGGGCTGCAAAATATTGCCTTCGGACAGGTGAAAGGGGTGCGTTTAGTGGTGAATATCCGTGATACCCACGCTATTTTACTCAATGCGCTTTCCCAAGATAAAAGCCAGCACAGCGATTTATTTGAGAACCAAAAACTCAGCTTCTCCGAAGCGTTGGCAATGCTCTATAAACGGGTCAATCCACATATTGAAATGGGACAACGCACACCGCAAACCATTGGTGAGGAACTGTTGGATTACCGCAATTATTTGGATTTGGAAGTGGAAACCTTCCGCGGCGCAGACGGCTGGTTGAAAGCGGAAAGTAGTGCGTTATCCACCGGTGAAGCGATCGGGACGGGAATGTCGATTTTACTAATGGTGGTGCAAAGTTGGGAAGAAGAATCCCGCCGCTTGCGTGCCAAAGATATTCTACCGTGCCGTTTGTTATTCCTAGATGAAGCGGCACGCTTAGACGCACTCTCAATCAATACCTTATTTGAATTGTGCGAACGGCTAGATATGCAATTACTCATTGCTGCCCCGGAAAACATCAGCCCGGAACGTGGCACAACCTACAAACTGGTACGAAAAATCACCAACAACCAAGAGTATGTTCACGTTGTCGGCTTGCGAGGTTTTGGGCAAGCCTAATGCCAAATCTAAACGGGATACCTGAGTATCCCGTTTTTTATCAGCGATATTAGCTTATTTTGCAAAAAATCTTACCTTAGCGACCGCTTGTTATTTCCCCCTTGATAATCCCCCTTTACAGTCAGCCTAATTCCCTTATCTTTTTGCCAATATAACACAACACAAATCTGCACTTTCATTATTTTCCTTATGGTTTTTCAGCATTTAAACGGATTTGTAGCATAAATAATTGCGCAAAAAAAAACAAACTATAATTATTTTTCGTACAGTTTAAATTTTCATTTTTATGAGGAAAATCCAATGAAATTCACCAAAACATTACTCAACACCGCATTTTTTGCCCTTTCAACCGTTAGCCTAAGCCCCGTTGCCTATGCCGATTCAGCGGAGAGCCAATTTAACCAAGCCATAACAGCGTATAAAAACCAAGATTACACCACTGCCTTTAATTTATTGAAACCCTTAGCAGAGCAAGGGCTTGCAGAGGCTCAAGGAGTACTTGGTACAATGTATGGATTAGGGAAAGGGGTTAAGCAAGATAGACAACAATCGAAATATTGGGCTGGTAAAGCCTGTGATAATGGAAACCAAAAGGCTTGTGATATGTACCGTGTGTTAAATGAGAGGGAATAATGTGTGAATTGTTTAATGTACTTCCTGATTGGCTCAGTGCTATAGCTACGCTGATATTAGCTTACTTAGCATATCAGGCAAAAAATGAGTGGATAAAACCTGAAGTTTTAACCGTAAAAAAAGAAATTATTCGCTGTTTGATTCTACTGGATAGCAATTTTGAGAAAATAGATGAAATTACTCAAAATAATATAAGATTTAGTAAGATGATGAATAGCAATGATAATGTATTGAGTAATCCTGAGAAAAGTAGAATAAATGAGGAAAATAACCAACTTATACTAAACTTGGAGAGTTGGCTTGCTTTTTTAATGATATTAGTTATTGAAAAAGATAAACAAGTTATTCAGCAAGAAATAAGATCTTTAAAAAAGATAATACTAACACAAAATACAGTATTATCTTCTATTCAATATAGAAAGATTAGGGTTAATCTCATTGATATTTTAAACAATATAAAATAAATATGTTAAATAGGAGTAACATAATGAATAAAAAATCATTCGGATTAGTAATAGCTATATTATTAGTGGCTACTTCGTTTGGTGGATATAATTTTTACCAGCAGCAACAGAAAGAACAATGGGAGCTTCAAATTTTTACCTTGGATAAACAATTTGAAGATCAGGAATATTCTGAGGCATTAAAAGGGTATCAATTATTGGCAGAAAAAGGCTATGCTAAAGCACAGTTTAAATTGTATGAAATGTATTTCAAGGGGCTAGGCGTTCGTCAAGATTTCAAACAAGCGGTATTTTGGCTGAAAAAATCTGCAGAACAAGGTGAAGATAATGCACAATATATGCTAGGTATTCATTATAAAGGTGGAATAGGTATTGAAAAAGAGATTAAAACTGCACGGAAGTGGTTTGAAAAGGCTACTCGTGCTGGTAATTCGTTTGCAATGAATGCGTTGGGTGAAATGTATCGTGATGGTATTGGGGGGCAAGCCGATAAACAAAAAGCCTTAAATTTATTTGAACAAGCCGCTAAAAAAGATGTGGGAGATGCTCATTTCAATTTAGCAAAGATGTATGAAGTAGGTGATGGTGTTGAGAAGGATAAAGATAAATCGAATCAACATTATCTTGCCTCTGCTTCTAATGGTAATATAGAGGCACAATTGTATCTTGGTGAAACGCTTTATAATCAGGGTAAATATAAGGCAGCATTGGAAATATTAGAACAGGCAGCAGAAGGGGGGAATGCCAAAGCACAGTATCTTGTTGCGGATATTTATTATAATGGGCGTAATGTAGAAAAGAATTTCTACAATGCAGCAAAATGGTATAAGAGAGCGGCAGAAAAAGGTTATGAAGATGCTTATTTTTATCTTGGCTACTTATATCAAAGTGGAAACGGGATAGAACAGAGTATTTTTGATGCAAGGAAATGGTATAAAAAGGCTGCTGAAAAAGGTAATGAGGTTGCTCAAAATAATTTAGGGGTATTGTATGAAGAAAAATTCAAGAATGGTGAAAGAGCAGCATATTGGTATCGTAAGGCTGCAGAGCAAGGAAACTTAAAGGCAATGAATAGCTTAGGCGATTTATATAATAAAGGCTTTGGGGTTGTAAAAAATTATCAAGAGGCGATGAAATGGTATAAAAAAGCAGTTGAATAACATGATGATGCAGCTCAAGTGAACATAGGTTTAATGTATGAATTAGGGAATGGAGTTAAACAAGATAAGTGGAAAGCTGTTGATTTCTATCAAAAAGCGGCAAACAAAGGTAATCAAATAGGACAAGTCAATCTAGGTTTTATGTATGAAACGGGGCAAGGCGTGAAACAAGATTACCAACAAGCTATAATGTGGTATGAGAAAGCGGCGGCACAAGGTAATTTTCGAGCTATACGAAAATTAGCCTCACTTTATTTGGCAGGAAGTGGTGTGCCTAAAAGTACTGAAAAAGGTCTTGATTGGTATCAATCTGCAGCAGAAAAGGGGGACGCTAATTCCCAATTTGAATTAGGGCTAATATATGCGAATGGTAAGGAGGTTGAAAAAAATATTACGAAAGCTGTTGAGAGGTATCTAAAAGCTGCACAGCAAGAACATGCTGGTGCGTTAAATAATTTAGGGGTATTAAAAGAAAATGGCTATCCTATTGGTATCATAACAATTTTGGAACCAAGTGTTATAACTTTAGTTAAGGTACGAGACTTTTATGAACAAAGCTGTAAATTGGGTGATCAGAAGGGTTGTGAAAATTATAAAAACTACAAGGGATTTTTTTAGATAAAAAGGCAATCAAAACGGCTGCGATAAATATCGGGAATTAAACGAAAAAGGTGTGGAATAATCACAAGTTATTTTGAATGAAAGGGAAGTATTACTTCCCTTTATTTGTAGAAGATCAGATTAAATCTGACAAATCACAATAAAAAGTGAGCGTTTCCCGTTTAGAATATGAGTGTCAAATTCAATCTAAACAAAAAAGGAAACGCTCATGTTTTATTCTAACAACCCTCTCA